>NZ_JBSGCR010000011.1:0-208702 GCF_053601935.1 Streptosporangium sp. NPDC004631
GACGATAGCGGGCCGCTCGCCGGCCTCTTTGCCGGGGCCGCCTTCTTCGCCCCGGCGGCGCCGTTCGCGCGGGCCTCCTTCACCCACAGGCGCAGTGTCTCGCGGTTGATGCCCAGGTCCCGGGCCACCGACGCGTACGTCCGTGCCGGGTCAGACAGGTACAGCTCGATGGCGTCCGCCTTGAACTCCGGCGGATACGACTTCATCGCCACGTGGAACTCCTTGCCTCCGGATGTCCATCATCCGGCACTCAAGGTGTCCACACATTGGGGAGAGGGCCCCCAGATCTGGTGCGAGATCGTCGCGCTGGCCTGCGACCTCATGGCCTGGATGCAGATGCTCGCTCTGCAGGGTCCCGCTCGCCGCTGGGAGCCCAAACGGCTGAGACTGCGCTTGTTCTCCGTCGCCGGGCGCCTGATCCGCGGTGGTCGGCGGCTCTGGCTACGCATCGCCGCTCACTGGCCTTGGGCCGCACAGACCGTCGCCGCCGTCACCCGGCTACAAGCCCTGCCCGCGCCGCCCTGACCAGCACCAAGCCGTTCCACCGACCAAGAAAGGAGAGCAACGGGCTGGTGGAACCCCGTCCACCCGGCACGACAGCCGGGCTATCACGCTGACCAGGAAGCGAAATCACCCCTCAGCCGAAGACACCAGCCGACCACACGAAGATCATGAAAGATCGAGGCTAAAGACCGGAAGTATCAGAGCAGTATCAGGAGCCCATTTTGGGGGCGAATATGAAAAACCCCTGAGTCTCTGACCTGCCGAAACTCAGGGATTCCCTGGTGTCCGAGGGGGGACTTGAACCCCCATGCCCCGCAAAGGGCACTAGCACCTCAAGCTAGCGCGTCTGCCTATTCCGCCACCCGGACTTGGTGCCTGCACGCGGGACCGTCATCCCGCGTCGGCGGACTCAGGTTAGCAAACTCTTGAGCCCGCGTCATATCGGTAAGAGACCCCGCTCGGAGGGGGTGCCGAGAGAGGGGGGCGACGGCAGGATGGGAGGCGCAAGCCGTACCGATCCTCAAGCCGTACCGATCTCAGGGAGTTGCGATGACCAGGCTCAATGGTGAGGACGAGGTCACGGGGCTGTGCCGTGATCTGATCCGCATCGACTCGACCAACGCGGGCGACAACACCGGTCCCGGGGAGAGGGCCGCGGCGGAGTACGTGGCCGAGAAGCTGGCCGAGGTCGGGCTGGAGCCGCGGATCCTGGAGTCGGACAGCCGCCGGGCCAACGTGGTCGCCCGAATCGCGGGGGAGGACCCCTCTCGTGACGCGCTGCTCCTCCACGGTCACCTCGACGTCGTGCCCTTCGACGCCGGCGACTGGACCATGCACCCGCTCGGCGGGGAGATCGCCGACGGCTGCGTCTGGGGGCGGGGCGCGGTCGACATGAAGAACATGGACGCGATGATCCTGGCCGTGGTCCGCCAGCGGCTCAGCGAGGGGCGACGCCCGCCGAGGGACGTGGTGCTGGCGTTCACCGCCGACGAGGAGGCCGGTGGCAGGTACGGCGCGCAGTGGCTGGCCACCGAGCACAAGGACCTGTTCGACGGGTGCACGGAGGCGATCGGCGAGGTCGGCGGGTTCAGCGTCTCCATCGACGAGACGCGCAGGCTCTATCTCATCGAGGCGGCGGAGAAGGGCATCGCCTGGATGCGGCTGACCGCCGCCGGCCGGGCCGGGCACGGCTCCATGCTCAACGCCGAGAACGCCGTCACCGAGCTGGCCGAGGCGGTGGGCCGCGTCGGGCGTTACGAGTGGCCGATACGGCTGACGCGGACGGTGGAGACCTTCCTCGCCGAGACCTCCGGGGCGCTGGGCCTCGAACTCGACCCGGACGACCCCGAGGCGACCGTGGCCCAGCTGGGCCCGCTGGCCCGCATGATCGGCGCCACGCTGCGCAACACCGCCAACCCCACGATGCTGGACGCCGGTTACAAGGCCAACGTGATCCCGCAGACCGCGACGGCCCACGTGGACGGCCGGTTCCTGCCCGGGTATGAGGACGAGTTCTTCCAGACCCTCGACGAGCTGCTCGGGCCCAATGTGACCAGGGAGTTCGTCTACCACGACGTCGCCATCGAGACGGGGTTCGACGGGCCTTTGGTGCGGGCGATGGCCGACGCGCTCCTCGCCGAGGACCCGGGCGCGCTCGCCGTGCCGTACACCCTGTCGGGGGGCACGGACCTGAAGGCGTTCAGCACGCTGGGTATGCGCGGGTTCGGGTTCGCGCCGCTGAGGCTTCCGGCGGACTTGGACTTCTCCGGGATGTTCCATGGGGTGGACGAGCGGGTGCCGGTGGATTCGCTCCGGTTCGGGGTCCGGGTGCTTGACCGCTTCCTGGACGACTGCTGAGGGGTTCTTTCGGAAACCTGTCACATTGACTCGGCGTAGTGCTAGCGTAACTCTCCGTTGAGCGGTTGGGCTCTGCTCAGGCAGGCTCGACCGGGAGCTTCGGGGAGGTTACGTGGCACGCATGCCGCAGGAGCAGTGGGGGGCGTCTTCGCCCGCTGTTCGGCACGTGCCCGGAACGGTCTCCGCTGACGACGCCGTTTCCGTCCGGGGCGTCCGGACGGCGCGGTTCGCGGCCGACGCCCGGCGGATCGTCAGGCGAGTCTTCGCGATCGGCGGCCTGCTGGCCGCGGGATGGCTGCTCGCCGTCGTCTTCGGACTCCTCGGCGCCGCTCCGGCGGCCGCGGACACCACCGCGGTGACAGGAGTGGCCGGCTCCGCCGTTCCCGGCTCCGCCGCTGCCGGATCGGCCTTCCAGGCCGATGTCTTCCCCACGGACAGCGACCGGCTGTCGGCGTCGGGCAACGCCGAGGCCATGGCGGGGCGGGGTGTGGACGGGCTCACCAGTCATTCGAAGCCGGGATTCCCGGCGCCGACGACCGCCGACCACAGTTCTGGCGGCAATGGGTTCGTGCCCCAGACCAGTGGTGGATCCGGCTTTTCAGGGCCGGGTGTGGGGGATGTCGCGCGGTTTGTCTACGACCCGTGGTTGATGGCGCAGTGCGCCCCGCAGGCGTGCGTGCTTCCCCCTGTCGTCCGCACAGCGGCGGACGACCCTTCTTTCTCTCCCGACTGACCCCGTCCCACGGATCGGCCTCGTCTCTCCGACGAGCCCGCCGGTCACGGAGCGAGCCTTGACCCCCTCTGCGGGGGGCCGCTCCGTCAATGGATGGGCAGTTTCACATTCCTCGTGACGATCGTCGAGGCATCCGCTGTGCGGGTGCTCGTCAGGACCTCGCATGCCTTCGCGCCGGTCACGAGATGTCAGGTTCCCCCTAAAAAGGATCGCTAGGAGCATAAATCATGCGTACGTGGGTTAAGGGTACGGCTCCCGCAGCACTGCTGGCGCTGGGTGTCATGTCCATGGGCAGTGGTACGGCTCTCGCCGACACCTCCGGCGACGGCTCGATCGCCGGAGGCAACCAGATCAGCATCCCGATCACCCTGCCGATCGACATCAGCGGCAACGCCGTCGGTGTCGCGGGCGGGGCGACCGGGTCGTCCAAGGGGGGCGCCTCCGTCGAGAACTCCGGTGGCGGCTCGGGCGTCCAGGGCAAGACCTCCGGTAACTCGTCCATCCTCGGCGGCAACCAGGTCACCGCGCCGATCACCGCTCCGGTCAACGCCTGCGGCAACGCGCTGTCGCTGTTCGGCGGGTCCGAGGCGGGCTGCAAGGGCGGCGCCTCGGTCAAGAAGACCGGTCGCGGCGGTGGTGGCGGTGCCGGTGGCAACCGTACGAGCGGTGACCACAGCATCCTGGGCGGTAACCAGGTGGTCGCGCCGATCACCGCGCCGATCAACGCCTGCGGCAACGCGGTCGCGGTGCTGGGCGGGTCCCAGGCGGGCTGCAAGGGCGGCGCCTCCGTCACGGGTCCCCGGGGCGGCGGGTCCGGTGGCGGCGCGGGTGGTAACACCACCTCGGGCAGGTCCTCGGTGCTGGGTGGTAACCAGGTGGTCGCGCCGATCACGGCGCCGATCAACATCTGCGGCAACTCGGTCGCGGTTCTCGGCGGGGCCTTCTCGGGGTGCAAGGGCGGCGCCCACGTCCCCGGTGAGCCCGGCCGTCCCGGTGAGCCCGGCCGTCCCGGTGGGCCCGGCTGGCCGGAGCGGCCCGGTTACCACGGCGGACACGGTGGCCACGGTGGGCACGGCCCGCGTCCCGGTTCGACCGGCAACGACACCGACGGCCGCTTCGGTGCGGGTAGCGGCAACCAGGTGATCGCTCCCGTCAACCTGCCGATCAACGCCTGCGGTAACGCGATCGGCCACGCCGAGGCGGGGTGCGAGGGGAGCCCGTCCGTCGTGGACACGGGGTCCGGTGGCGGCGCGGGTGGTAACACCACCTCGGGCAGGTCCTCGGTGCTGGGTGGTAACCAGGTGGTCGCGCCGATCACGGCCCCGGTCAACGTCTGCGGCAACGCCGTGGCGGTCGCCGGTGGCGCCTTCGCCGGCTGCAAGGGCGGGGCGTCCGTGGTGAACGGCGGATCCGGCCGTGGCGCGGGTGGTAACACCACCTCGGGCAGGTCCTCGGTGCTGGGTGGTAACCAGGTGGTCGCGCCGATCACGGCCCCGGTCAACGCCTGCGGCAACGCGGTCGCGGTGCTGGGCCGGTCCGAGGCGGGCTGCAAGGGCGGCGCCTCCGTCACGAGCTCCCGGGGCGGCGGCGGGGTCGCGGGCGGCGCGGGTGGCAACGTCACCTCGGGTAGGTCCTCGGTGCTGGGTGGTAACCAGGTGGTCGCGCCGATCACCGCGCCGGTCAACGCCTGCGGCAACTCGGTCGCCGCCCTGGGTGACGCCGCCGCGGGCTGCCTCGGCGGCTCCCAGGTCGGCTCGGACGGGCCGCGTCGCGGCCACTGGGCCGGGATCCCCCGTAGGAACAGGACCAGCGGCCTGATGTCGGCGCTCCCCGTCGTCCCGGCCCGCAACGGGGCCAACGGCGTGGGCGGCCTGACCGGGCAGGCGGGTGGCTCCGCCCTCCCGGCCCTGCCCGTCGTCGGCGACGTGCGGGACATGGCGGACCTGCCCGCCCTCCCGGCCCTGCCCGCTGCTCAGGGCCGGGGGGCCAAGACCCTGCTCTCCCACGGAGCCCAGGCCCCGGCGCCCTCCCGGGGCGGCCGGCCCCCGGCGCGGAAGGCCGGCTCCGCGCTGGGCGCCGTGACCGACCTGAACTCCGCGGCGGACCTGGACTCCCTGACCGACCTGAACTCGGCCACCGACCTGGGCTCCGTGAAGGGCCTGGTCTCCTCCACCCCGCTCGGCGGCCTCGGCCTGATGAGCGCCGCTCAGCCCGTCGGTGTGACCGGGATGAACATCGGCTCGCTGTTCGCCCTCGTGCTCGGTGCCATGGCCGCGGCCTCCGCCACCCTGTTCGCGGCCGGCCGTCGCATTCGGCTCGCCAAGAAGTAAGACGTTGGTCACTCTCCAGTCATGTCTCCTCGGATTTTCCGAGGGAGACGCATAGACGCCTCGCCCGTTGAGACCGAAGGTCGTGGCTGCGCGCCGCGGCCTTCGCTCGCCCGGTGAGGTGGAGAAGCTTTGCCCGTTCCGGGGGCGCGGCCCGGGGCGGGCAAAGCCATGTCCGGGGTCACAACGTCCTGCTCACACGTATGATCTTGCGACGCAGTCGAACGTCCCTGCGGCCGTCGGGATACAGTCGCAGACGGTCGAGTTCCCAGCCGCCGTATTCTGCGTGTTCGGTCAGTATCCTCCGGGCAACGTCCCGGGAGGTGCCGCGCGGAAGATGGAGAACCAAGTAGGAGTAGTCGACCACAGCGATTAGTCTCCGAAGGTGGGCTGGGGAACGTCGGCCCTCATAGGGCTTTATTGTGCGTCCTTGCGGCTTTACTTGGGAGTGTGCCCGATCCAGATCGGGTAACCCGAGGGGAAGTAACCGGGGAACGAATGCGAACAGCGAGGTAGGAAGCAGCGTGCCAGCCAAGAACGGCAACGCCGGCGGAACCCGCCTGGTGATCGTCGAGTCGCCTTCCAAGGCGAAGACCATCGCTGGGTACCTCGGCCGCGGCTACGTCGTGGAGTCCAGCATTGGACATATTCGCGACCTCCCGGAGAAGGCCGATGACATCCCTGAGAAGTACAAGGGCAAGTCCTGGGCCCGCCTGGGCGTCAATGTGGATCATGAGTTCGAGCCCCTCTATGTCGTCAACGCCGACAAGAAGGCGCAGGTGAGCAAGCTCAAGCAGCTGCTCAAGGACGCCGACGAGCTCTATCTGGCCACGGACGAGGACCGGGAGGGCGAGGCGATCGCCTGGCATCTCCGCGAGGTGCTCAACCCCAAGGTGCCGGTCCACCGCATGGTCTTCCACGAGATCACCCAGCGGGCGATCCAGGAGGCGGTGGCCAATCCACGCGCCCTGAACCTGCGTCTGGTGGACGCCCAGGAGACCCGCCGCATCCTCGACCGCCTCTACGGCTACGAGGTCAGCCCCGTCCTGTGGAAGAAGGTCAAGCCCCGCCTGTCCGCCGGGCGCGTGCAGTCGGTGGCGACCCGGCTGGTCGTGGAGCGCGAGCGCGAGCGGCTGGCGTTCACCAGCGCGAGTTACTGGGACCTGCAGGCGCTGTTCGACACCGGGCGCGACGAGTTCCCGCACGAGTTCGCCGCCGCGCTGACCGGTGTGGACGGCAGGCGTGTCGCCCAGGGCCGTGACTTCGCGAGCAACGGCGTGCTCAAGAACGCCGACCTGCTCCACCTGGACGAGCAGGCGGCGCGGGCGCTGGCCGGCCGGCTGGCCGGGACGGCCTACAGGGTCACCTCGGTCGAGCGTAAGCCGTACACGCGTAAGCCGTACGCGCCCTTCCGGACGACCACCCTGCAGCAGGAGGCCAGCCGGAAGCTCGGCTTCTCGGCGAAGTCCACGATGCAGGTCGCCCAGCGGCTGTACGAGAACGGCTTCATCACCTACATGCGGACCGACAGCATCACGCTCTCGGAGACCGCCGTCGCCGCCGCCCGCAGCCAGGCCATCAAGCTGTACGGCGCGGCGTACGTGCCCGACAAGCCGCGCGCCTACGCCAGCAAGGTCAAGAACGCCCAGGAGGCGCACGAGGCGATCCGCCCGTCGGGTGAGGAGTTCCGCACGCCCGGTGAGACCGGGCTGAGCGGTGACATGTTCCGGCTGTACGAGCTGATCTGGCAGCGGACCGTGTCCTCCCAGATGAAGGACGCGGTCGGCGAGTCGGTCAGCGTCAAGGTGACCGGCGCCTCCAGCTCGGGCGAGCAGGCCGAGTTCTCCGCCACCGGCAGGACCATCACCTTCCACGGCTTCCTCAAGGCGTACGTCGAGGGCGCGGACGACCCGTCCACCGACCGTGACGACTCCGAGAAGCGCCTGCCCAACCTGGCCGAGGGCGACCGTCTCACCGCCGCCGAGCTCAACGTGCTGGCGCACGCCACCAAGCCGCCCGCGCGGTACACCGAGGCCTCGCTCATCAAGGAACTGGAAGATCGGGAGATCGGGCGGCCCTCGACCTACGCCTCGATCATCGGAACGATCCTGGACCGCGGCTACGTGTTCAAGAAGGGCACGGCCCTGGTGCCGTCCTTCCTGGCGTTCGCGGTGGTCAACCTGCTGGAGCAGCACTTCGGGCACCTCGTCGACTACGACTTCACCGCCGACATGGAGAAGGTCCTCGACGACATCGCCAACGACCGGGCGGAGCGGGTGCCCGAGCTGCGCCGTTTCTACTTCGGCGAGGAGGGTGACGAGGGCCTGAAGGAGCTGGTCAGCGACCTCGGCGAGATCGACGCCAAGGAGATCAGCTCCTTCGCGATCCGGGGCACCGACATCATGATCCGGGTGGGCCGGTACGGCCCCTACCTGGATCGCGACGGCGCCCGGGTGAACGTGCCCGAGGATCTGGCCCCCGACGAGCTCACCGCCCAGATGGCCGAGGAGCTGTTCTCCCGCCCGACGGGCGGCCGGGAGCTGGGCAAGGATCCGGTCACCGGCAACCTGATCGTGGCCAAGGACGGCCGCTACGGCCCGTACGTGACCGAGATCCTCTCCGAGGAGCCTCCGGCCGAGGGCAAGAAGAAGACCAAGAAGGCCGAGGCGGCCAAGCCGCGTACCGGGTCGCTGCTGAAGTCGATGTCCCTGGACACCATCACCCTTGAGGACGCGCTGAAGCTGCTGTCGCTGCCCAGGCGGCTCGGGGAGATCGAGGGCCAGGAGGTCACGGCGCAGAACGGCAGGTTCGGGCCCTACGTGAAGAAGGGCACCGACTCGCGCTCGCTGGCGTCGGAGGAGGAGATGTTCACGGTCACGCTGGAGCAGGCCAAGGAGCTGTTCGCCCAGCCCAAGGCCCGGGGCCGGGGTCGCGCCGCCGCGGTGCCGCCGCTGCGCGAGCTCGGCGTGGACCCCGTCTCCGGTAAGCCGATCGTGGTCAAGGAGGGGCGTTTCGGCCCGTATGTGACCGATGGTGAGACCAACGCCTCGCTGCGCAAGGGCGACGAGGTCGAGCAGATCACCACCGAGCGCGCCGCCGAGCTTCTCGCCGACCGCCGCGCTCGCGGCCCGGCGCCCAAGAAGCGCGCAGCCCCCCGGGCGAAGGCCAAGGCCTGACGGTCCCCCCGGGGCCGGGACGCGTCCCGGCCCCGGGGGCCTGTCGTCCGGCGTGCCCGCCGCGGGGACGGACCGGACGTATTACCCCCATGCGGTACCCTCGTGCGACGAGCGGCCGGGCATATCCGCCTGACCCGTGTTCTCCCCAGTCCGGCGAGCACCTGGATACTCTGACATCATGACCACCCCTGGCCGGAACACCGCGCGTCGCAAGCCCCCCCACGTGCTGGCCAACCCGCCGTTCCGCAAGCTGTGGACGGCCATGTCGGTGTGCAGTCTCGGGGACTGGCTCAACATCATCGCGTTGACCGCCCTCGCGGGTAACCTCACCGCGGGCGCGGGCTACAAGGCGCAGAGCCTGGCCATCGGCGGTGTCTTCGTGGCGAAGATGCTCCCGGCCGTCCTGCTGGGCCCGCTCGCGGGCGCGTTCGCCGACCGGTTCGACCGCCGGCTGACGATGTTCTTCGCCGACCTGTCGCGCTTCGCGCTGGTCCTGTCGATCCCGCTGATCGGCAACTACCAGTGGGTGATCGTCGCCACCTTCCTGGTCGAGTGCGTCAACCTCTTCTGGGTCCCCGCCAAGGACGCCACGGTGCCCAACCTGGTGCCCAAGGAGCGGCTGGAGGAGGCCAACCAGCTCAACCTCCTGGTCACGTACGGCACGGCTCCGATCGCCGCGCTGCTGTTCGCGGTGCTGTCGGTCGCGGACGACGCCCTGAGCAACTTCATCCCGTACCTCGCCGGCCGGGAGACCTACCTGGCGCTGTTCATCAACGCCCTCGCGTATCTGGCGTCCGCCGTCATCATCTTCACGCTCAAGGACATCCCGAAGACCGCCCCGGCCACCGCGATCTCCACGCCTTCGGTGCTGCGGCAGATCGTCGACGGCTGGCGGTTCGTCGGCGGCGACCGGCTGATCCGGGGTCTGATCATCGGCATGCTCGGCGCGTTCGCGGCCGGCGGCGCGGTGGTCGGTGTGGCCAAGCTCTACGTGCAGGAGCTGGGCGGCGGCGACGCGGCCTACGGTGTGGTGTTCGGGGCGGTCTTCGTCGGCATGGCGTCCGGCATGTTCTTCGGGCTCAGGCTGCTGCGGGAGCTCTCCCGGCGCAGGCTGTTCGGGCTGTCGATCCTGGTGGCCGGGGTGGTGCTCGCGGCGATCGCGGTCGTCCACAACCTGGTGATCGTCGTCATGCTCACCGTCGTCCTCGGGGCGTGCGCCGGGATCGCCTGGATCATCGGCTACACCATGATCGGCCTGGAGGTGGAGGACAGGCTGCGCGGCCGTACGTTCTCCTTCCTGCAGTCGCTCGCTCGGGTCACCCTGCTGCTGGTCGTCGCGGTCGCGCCGACGCTGGCCGGCCTGTTCGGCAGGCACGAGATCAGGCTCCGCCAGGAGACGGTCTACGTGTTCGACGGCTCCAACCTGGTGCTGCTGATCGGCGCGCTGCTCGCGGTGGTCGTCGGGTTCCTCGCGCTGCGGCACATGGACGACCGCGAAGGCGTGTCGATCTTCGTCGACCTGCTCGCGGCGGTGCGCGGCGAGCGCTTCACGCCGGAGGAGGACGAGCAGCCGCGCGGGCTGTTCGTCGTGTTCGAGGGCGGCGAGGGGTCGGGCAAGACCACCCAGTCCAGGCTGCTCGCGATCTGGCTCAGGGACCAGGGGTTCGACGTCGTGCAGACCCGGGAGCCGGGCTCGACCAAGGTGGGGATGCGGCTGCGCGCGATCCTGCTGGACGCCGTGCACCAGGGGCTGTCGGCCCGCTCCGAGGCACTGCTGTACGCGGCCGACCGGGCCGAGCACGTGGAGAAGGTCATCCGGCCGGCCCTCCACCGGGGGGCGCTGGTGATCTCCGACCGGTACGTCGACTCCTCGCTGGCCTACCAGGGGGCTGGCCGGGCACTGGATCCGGCGGACATGGTGAAGATCAACAACTGGGCCACCGGCGGGCTCGTCCCCGACCTGACCGTGCTCATCGACACCCCGCCGTCCATCGGGCTGGCCCGGCTCGGCGGTGCCGTCGACCGGATCGAGGCCGAGCCGCTGGAGTTCCACGAGCGGGTGCGCCGCGAGTTCCGCGCGCTGGCCGCAGCCGAGCCGGAGCGCTACCAGGTCGTCGACGGGACGCTCCCGCAGGAGCAGATCTCCCTGCTCATCCACGACCGGATGCGTGAGCTCCTGCCCGACCCGGTGCCGCACGAGTCGGAGGACGCCACCGGGACCATCCCCGTCATCCGCGACTGATCCCGGCGGTAGGTTGAGGACGTGGGAGTCTTCGATGACCTTGTGGGGCAGGAGCGGGCGGGTGTGACGCTCCGCCGGGCCGCGGCGGCGGGGGCCGAGCTTCTGGCCGGTGGGCGTGGAGCGGGGATGACCCACGCGTGGCTGTTCACCGGGCCGCCCGGATCCGGCAGGGAGGAGGCGGCGCGGGCGTTCGCCGCCGCGCTGTTCTGCTCCGAGCAGGGGTGCGGCCACTGTGACATGTGCCATCAGGTGGCGATCGGCTCCCATCCGGACCTGGAGATCGTCCGCCCGCAGGGACTCTCCTACGGTGTCAAGGACACCCGCAGGCTCATCCTCAGGGCGGCCGGCGCGCCGACCCTGGGCCGCTGGCGCGTCGTGCTGTTCGAGGACGCCGACCGCGCCACCGAGGGTGCCTCCAACGCGCTGCTCAAGGCGATCGAGGAGCCGCCGCCGAAGACGGTCTGGCTGCTCTGCGCGCCCTCCCCGGACGACATGATGATCACGATCAGGTCCCGATGCCGGGTGGTCACCCTCGTCACGCCGCCCGCCGTCGCGGTCGCCCATGTGCTGGCCACCCGGGAGAACGTCCCGCCGGCGGTGGCGGAGTTCGCCGCCAGGGCCGCTCAGGGGCACATCGACCGGGCCCGCAGGCTGGCGCTGGACGAGGACGCGCGTAAGCGCCGCGACGCGGTGCTCTCCATCCCCCGGTCCCTCACCGGGGTGGGGGAGTGCGTGCTGGCCGCCGAACGGCTGGTGAAGACCGCGGAGGAGGAGGCCGCCGCGGTCACCTCGCTGCTGAACGAGTCCGAGATCTCCGAGCTGCGGCAGATCTACGGTGAGGGGTCCTCGGGCAAGGGGCTCAACAAGGGGTTGATCCGGGGCGGGGCCGGAGCGCTCAAGGAGCTGGAGGAGCGGCAGAAGTCCCGGGCCACCCGGACCAAGCGCGACGTCATCGACGGCGCCCTGCTCGATCTGGTGGCCTTCTACCGCGACGTGCTGGCCGTGCAGTTCGGCGCGCCGGTGGAGCTGGCCAACGAGGACCGCCGGGCCGAGCTGAACGGCCTGGCCACCTCCTCCACCCCCGAGGACACCCTGCGCAGGATCGACGCGATCATGCGCTGCCGCGTGAGGCTGTCGGCCAACGTCAACCCGCAGATGGCCGTCGAGGCGATGACCATCTCGCTGCGGCAGCCCGGACTCTGACCTCTCTCCCCTTCCGGTGGCCGCGGGGATGCTCCGTCGCCACGTCCGGTGAGTGGGGGAACACCCGCCGCCCTCGCGCGGCCGGCCTCCGGTGGGGGGCTCCGTGCTGCCGGGGAGGGCGACCTCGTAGCCACGGTGCCCTTCCGGCCGGCGGGGACGGTACGGAGGAGCGCCTTCTCGTCCGGCGGGGCTGGAGCTCGGTGCGGTCGGCTCGGGCGGGTACCGCAGGCCGGTGGACTCCCAGGATCCGCACATTTCGGATATCGGCTGGTGAGGGGGTGGGTGCCGTCCCCATCAAGCGGCCCCTACATACTGTTTTCTCATTAAATGGAACTATTCCTGGCTAAAGCCCCTCAAAGAATGAGTGCCATCGTTAGGATTCACAGCGAATTTTGCTGCATTCGTTATAAAACTACCGAACAGTGTCCTGCTCTACGGGGATGGGCAGAGAAGGACCGGGGGACGCTTGGTCAGCATGGAAGCACGTCACGGGGTGATGGGGCCGGGGGTAAGGCGAGCCGTCACCAGCCGGGTGACCAGCGACGACACGCTGAGGGTCGAGTGGCCGGAGCCCGACGACGGAGAGATCGTCCTGAGGAACGTCGAGACCGGGGAGGAACGAGAGGGTGCCGACCTCACGGGTCTGCGGGCCGGGATCTGGATGGCGTCACACCGGGGCGAACCCCTCGCCACCGACGATCCGGGATTCTCGCTGGACGGGTTGCTCGCCTACGCCGAGACCCCCCGAACCCGGGAGATCCGGGCGTTCCGCACCTCCGGCGGGACCCTCGGGCTGACCGTGCGGGAGGTGAAGCCGTACGTCGAGGTGACCGGAGTCCAGTCCGACGACGGGGTGATCGAGGTCGAGGGCCTGATCGCCTACGGCACGCCGATCGACGGACCGGCCAGGCTGGTGGCCGTGGCCAGGAGAGGGCCGGAACCGGTGAGCGGACCGGCGGCCTTCCACCGGCGGCGCTTCGAGGGCAGCGTACGGATCGCGCCGATGGCCGCGACACAGGTCAGGCGGCGGGTCTTCTGGGACCTCCACGCGGAGGTCGGCGGGGTACGGCTGCCGCTGGCGGCCCGCCTCGACGACGTCACCGACAAGAAGGCCAGAGTGCGCTTCCCCGCCCAGTATGTGGAGCGGGTGAGGGTACGGCCCTACTACACCGAGTCCGACAGCCTGGCCGTCGCGTTCACCGTCGAGGAGGAGAGCTCGTGAAGATCTCCTATCTGATCCTCAACGCCTACGGCATGGGTGGCACGATCCGGGCCACCTTCGACCTCGCCACCGAGATGTCCGAACGGCACGACGTCGAGGTGATCAGCGTCTTCCAGCACGCGGACCGGCCCTTCCTGCCGCTGGGACCGAAGGTCAGGCTGCGCTCGCTGGTGGATCTGCGGCCGGGGGCCCGGGTGCGCTGGCCGTACACCAAGAGGGCTGAGCGGCTGAGCGGCCAGGAGAGCACGCTCGTCCACCCCGAGGAACGTGCCTACGCCTCCTTCAGCGCGTGGAGCGACGAGGTGCTCAGGCGCGAGCTGCAACGGCTCCGCAGCGACGTGCTGATCACCACCCGGGCCGGGCTGAACATCATGGCCGCCAGGTTCGCCCGCAAGAGGATCGTGACAATCGCCCAGGAGCATCTGCACTTCGAGGCCCACCAGCCCGGCATCTTCGCGGAGATCCGGCGGTGGTATCCGAGGCTGGACGCGCTCGTCACCCTCACCGAGGCCGACGAGCGGGACTACCTGAACATGCTCGACCGGGCGCCCACGCGGGTGTTCACCATCGGCAACGGGCTGGCCGGAGGGCCGCGCCCCCGCTCCAGGCAGGAGAACCGGATCGTGGTGGCCGCCGGGCGCCTGGTACCGGTCAAGGGGTACGACCGGCTGCTGAAGGCGTTCGCCCAGGTGGTCGGGGAACGCCCGGACTGGAGGCTGCGGATCTACGGCGAGGGCCGGGTCTCCGAAAAGCTGCTCAGGCTGGCCGTCAAGCTGCGCCTGCACAACAACGTCACGTTCATGGGCCCGACCGGCGACATCGAGGGCGAGTTCGCCAAGGCGTCGATCCACGTGGTCAGCTCCCGCTTCGAGGGCTTCGGCATGACCATCATCGAGGCGTTCGCCTGCGGTGTGCCGGTGGTGAGCTTCGACTGCCCCCGCGGCCCCCGCGAGATCATCACCTCCGGGCACGACGGGCTGCTGGTCCCGCCCGACGACGTGGACGCCTTCGCCGCCGGGCTGCTCAAGATGATCGAAGACGACGAGGGGCGGCGCGAGATGGCGCGGAACGCCGTCGAAACGGCCCGGAACTACGACATCTCCATGATCGCAGACCGTTGGGAGAAGGCCTTCGCCGAACTCGTGCGCTGAACCCATGCGCCGGACGTGGTCGATCAGAGGTGCTCGGCGCACTCGGTCGTGGCGGGGAACTCCCGCTTCAGGTGCTGAGAGGGAGTGCTCCACGCGAGTGCCGGGCCGGCGGGAGCGGCCCCGGTCCGGCCTCAGGTGATCTGATTCCGGGGCGGAGCGCCGAGGTCCGGATCGTGACAGGACCCGGCGGCCCGGCTCCGCGGCGGGAACGCCGTGGCCCGGCTCCTCAGCGGGACGGATCACACCGTGGTGGGCCGTGGTTCCGTCGCGGTACCGCTGAGGCCCTGTCGTGTGGCCTCCCCATGGCCTTCCCGTGGTTCCCTCATGGGTTCTCCGTGGTGTCCGGGTAGTCCGCGCGCGTAGGGTGGCGGGGTGGGCGCTAGCCGTACCCCAGCAGTTTTGGAGCCACATGAGCATGATCATGGCCGTGAGCTTCACCCGCTACGGCCGGCTGTACTATCTCGACCCCGGCGGCCACACCCCCAAGGTCGGCGACAAGGTGCTCGTGCCCACCGACGCCGGGCCCGAGGTGGCCGAATGCGTCTGGGCGCCGCAGTGGACGAGCGAGGAGATCGGCGGGCTGCCGGTGTGCGAGGGGCTCGCGGGCGAGGAGCACCTGGCCCGTGACGAGACCAACAGACGGCGGCGTGCCGAGGTCCGCAGCGTCGCCAAACGCCTGATCAGACGGCACACGCTGCCGATGAAGGTCGTCGGCGTCGACTATCTCGACGCGGACAACGTCTACACGGTCTACTTCTCGGCCCCCCAGCGCGTCGACTTCCGGGCCCTCGTCCGCGACCTGGCCCGCAACCTCCGTGCCCGGGTGGAACTGCGCCAGATCGGGCCTCGTGACGAGGCACGCCTGCAGGGCGGCATCGGCCCGTGCGGCCGTGACCTGTGCTGCGCGACCTTTCTCAAGGATTTCGAGCCGGTCTCCGTGCGCATGGCCAAGGACCAGGACCTGCCGGTCAACCCGATGCGCATCGCCGGGGCGTGCGGGCGGCTGATGTGCTGCCTCAAGTACGAGCACCCCCTCTACGTCGAAGCGCACAGCAGGATGCCCCGGGTCGGGGCGAAGGTCGGCACCCCGGAGGGGTCCGGGACCGTGGTGGGACGGAACGTCCCCTCGGACTCGGTCGTGGTCCGCATGGACGACGGCGGGCGGCGCTGCGCCTGCCCCTCCGCCTCGGTCTGCTCCCCCCGCAAACAGCACGACACGATGTACGGCGGAGCCGTCACGGTCGCCGAGAGCGGCCCCGAGGAGTAGCCGGACCCCTTTCAAGCGCCGGAAAGGGGCGATCACCTCGGCATACAGACCGTTACGCCCCTGCTGTTACGGTCTGCATGCTCCGGCACTCTCCTGACGGTCCCGGCGCTCTCCGGCCCAGACCCCGCCCCGCCCCGGGCCGGGGGCGCCGGGACGGAGCCGGGAACCGGGATCGGGGTCGGGGTCGGGGTCGGGAGACGGGACCGGGAGAAGGCTCACCGGAAGCGCTTTGCCAGCAGGTCGCCGCGCGGGTGCGAGCCGTTGACCCGTTCTTCGCCGTCGCTCTGCCGGCGCAACTCCTCGGTCCGCTGCCTGACCATCTTCTCCACGGTGGTCCGCGCCTCGGCGTCGGCGCCCTTGCCGGCGATCTCTATCAGCTGACGTTGCCTGCGGCGCTCCTCCGCCTCCCGGTACCCCTGGAGTTCGAGCTCGCCTATCCGCGCGTCCGCGTCGAGCTGGAGACGCTTCTCGTGGACCTTCTCCCGGGTCCGGGTCGCCTGGTCCACCATGCGGTCGTAGGCGGTCGTACCGCCCATGAGCTTGACGAGGACGGGAAGGCAGTCGATGAGGACGAGGAAGATCCGGAACAGCCAGCTCGCCGCGAACAGGTAGGTGTTCTCCATGGTGATCTCGTGCAGGGCCCGCATGCGCTCCAGCAGCCCGACGGGGTCGTCCCTGCCGGGCAGCGCGGCCAGCCGCTCCTGGATCCTGGCCTCGACCCGCTGCCCGAAGTCGGCCTGCTTGTCGGCCAGGGGTCCGCGCAGCGCGGATATCCGGTCCTCCAGAGACCGGAGCGTCCGCTGGTTCTCGGGCAGCCCGCTACGGCCGCTCGACGCCTTCGCCTCCCTGGTGAGCCGCCTGCAGAACTGGCCGTTGCCTCTCTGGCCGCTCGTCACGCCGGTCTTGCGGCCCAGGCACTCGTCCGTCGCCTGATCGAACAGCCGGGCTGACCGAGCCTTGTCGGCTCTGATCTGTTTCCGCAGCCTCTCGGCGTCGTTCTCCAGCTCACTCAGCCTGGCCACGTCCGCCTCGGCTCCGGAGGCCAGCAGCCTGGCGTTCCCGCACTCCCGGTTCTTCGGCGCCTCGCCCGGGGTCTGCGGGTTGCACGCCAGCAGCAGGTCCCGCTCGCTGTTCAGGGCGGCCTGCCGTCCGTCGACGACATGCTGGACCACGGCGGTCTCGAACACCCTCAGCACCAGGGGCTCGGCGAGGATGAAGCCCAGCACCCCGGCGACGAGCAGCCGGGGGATCAGCAGCATGACCCGCTGCTGCCAGATGCTGGTCACCGTCGAGACGAGCCACCTGTCGAGGTTGAGCACGATGAGCAGCCAGATCACCGTGGGGATGAGCAGCCCGATGTGGGGGCCGCCCAGGACCTGGCTCAGCGCGAACCACATGGAGACCGCGGCGATGACCGCCGTGCCCAGCACCACACCGCCGAGGCCGACGTAGCGGGTCCGCTCCAGCGGCACCTGATCGAGGATCCCCTCGTCGGCCCCCGCGAGGATCCGCAGCCGTCTTCCCAGCTCAAGCCGTTTTCCGAGGGAGAGGCGCCGGGTGTCCGGGCGTCTGCCGACCGGTGCCCTCTCAGTCATCGAGGTCCTCCAGTCCCACCCTGCGGGGGCCGTCGTCTCCGTCCTGGCGCGGTCTGCCCTCGCCGAGTTCGAGCCGCTCGGCGTTGTTCGGCGCCTCGATGAAGGGGTCGTCTCCGACGACCGAGGTCATGACCCTTTTGATAAGCATGTGCGTGTCGATGGGGAGGAAGTCCAGTGCCCCGTCGGGCAGACGGTTGATCAGCTCGGACAGGGACTTCATCCGATGCTCCTGCGCCTCCCGTGTCAGGCCCACGGCGTCCGTCATCATCAGCTGCTCACGGCTGACGCCGAACGCCGTGGTGGCCTCCGTTCCACGCTTGAAGATCTTCTCGATCCGGGACACGTCCTGGTTCTCGATCGCCCACTCCAGTTCCTTGCCCTCCTTCTCCCACTTGAGCCGCTTGAGCCGCTTGCCGTGGACGAGGATGTCGTTCGGTGGGAGCAGGGCGACGTTGACCAGGGTGACCTCAAGCCCGTCGATCCGGGGCGGGCAGAACTCCAGGTAGGCCCGGACCCGGTTGGTGACCTCCACGGACAGCAGGTGCACCTCCTCGATCGGCCTCGTCGTGCCGAGTTGCATGAGGTGCGCGTCGTTGCGGAGATGGTTGGCCAGGACCCCTGAGGCGTCCTCGACCCCGGCGGCCACGACCGCCTCCGGGTCGGTCACCTTGCAGGTGAAGGTCACCTGCACCGCGAAGTGGTAGCCCATGTCCTGAGAGGGGATCTCGATGATGAGCGTGAACTGCCGGCTGCGCATGTAGACGACGCTCACCGACCTCGCCTTCACGACGGCCTCCTCCGACCCCTTGAGGTGATGGCCTTCGGTGTACGCCTTGTAACCGCCGTTCAGCGCGAAGACCAGAACGGTTCCCACCTGGGGCTGGGGGAGTTCGTTGAGATTTCGTCGGGCGAAGAGCCCCAGCCGTCGCTGGGGAGGTCGGAGAGGGCGTTCCTCAACGATCGGATAGCCGCTGTAGGCGGGCATCGGTGTCTCCTTGAATGTCATGGGTGGTTCCGGCGGGGGCCCGCGTTGAGCAGGGCGAGGACGATGTCCTTGGTCGGCGGGGAGTCCCGCCGCGCGGGGTGGTCGGCGCAGGCGCGGCTGATGGCACGCCTGACCAGCACCGCCGCGGCCTCGGGCAGGGTGGACCACACCGCCCGGCCGAGCGCGTCCGCGGCGGCCGTGCCGCCGTCCTGGTCCTGCAGATACCGGAGAGTACGGCGCAGCGCGCGGACGGCGTCGGCACGGTGGTAGGCGTTGTGCAGCGCCCAGGCCCACAGCATGCCGATCGGCGCCGCGCTAGCCGGTTGGGAGAGCAGCAGCCGGCCCATGAGCGGCTCCTCGTGCTCCAGCCGGTCGGACTCCAGCACCCTCAGTACGGCCTGCAGAGCCCGCCGGGCCAACTGGGGCTCCATGCTCTGGTTCAGGTCGCGGTCGAGGTGCCTGGCGAGCAGCCGCAGCCCGGTCAGCGCCTCGTCGTCCCGCTCGGCCGCCGCCTGGAACATGAGCGTCAGAGCCCGCTGTGCGACGTTGCTCACCCGGATGCCGCGCAGCGACAGATACCAGAGCCAGTCCACGGTGTCGGCCGGGTACCGGATCGAGAGACCGCCCGCGAAGGCGAGCGCCGCGGTCATGGCCTGCGGCTGCCCGGCGTTCTCCACCCAGTCCAGAGCGGTGTCGAAGGCGATGGCCGCGGTGGTGTCGTCGACGCACATCATGGACAGCGTGCTGGCCGCCGCGAGCCGTTGCTGGGCCGACCCCCCGGCCCAGGGCTCAAGGAACGACTCCCCGACCTCCCCCGGTCTTCTCCGGGCGAGCAGGGCGAGGCCCGCCGCGACCTGGACCTGCACCTCGGGCAGGTCCTCGGCCAGCTCGCGGATCCACCTGCGGAGCGGCTCCTGCACCCGGTACCCGTAGTCACGGTAGAGCCGTGCGATCACCTGCTCGCGGTGGTGGAGGCCGGAGAAGACGAGCCGGGGCTCTCCCTCTCCGGCCTCTCCGGCCTCCCCGGCCGATACGGCGATCAGGGGATGCCCGTTGTTCCACAGCCTCCGGCTCTGCGGCAGGTCCTCCGCGATGGCACGCCGTTCGCCTTCGGCCCCCTGCCGTTCGACCTCGTCCGCGATGCCGGTCAGCTGTACCAGGAGGCGCTCGAAGACGCGTTCCGGCATGCCGTACGCGAAGGCGAGGGCGGCGACGGCCAGGACCTCGGAGCGCTTGGGTTCGCGGTCGAACCACTGGGTGACGGTGCTGCCGCCCAGGTCGGCCAGGATCTCCTCCGGCGTCCGGGCGCCGTTGCGCATCTGCTCGGCCATCTCGACGACCTGGCGGGGGGATCTCAGCCCGGAGACGTGCTCCCGGATGTGGGTCTCCCCCTGGAACGGGTGGCCCGTGCCGAGGTGTGCCTCAAGCAGCCTCAGCGGGTCCGGCGGCTCCCATCCGATTTCGAACGTTCCCAGCTCGGAGCGCGCCTCCGAACGGTTGAGAGTGATCACCAGATGGGCTTCCGCCTGTACCAGCTTGGCGCTCAGCGCGTCGAGGGTGAAGCGCCGCACACTCGTCGCGACGTCGCCTTCGATCCAGTCGTGGATGAAGTAGACGCGGTTCTTCTTGAACGAGGTGGACAGCAGGCCGTCCAGATCACGGTTGGGAGGGAAGACGATGACCTTGTCCGGGATGAGCCTGACCTCGGTGAGGAGGGCCGCCCCGCTCGTCCACTTGCCGATGCCCTCGCTCCCGACGAGGACGACCAGGTGCCGTTCACGCAGGATCGCCCTGGCCCGCTCGAAGCCGGGGGGCCTGACGAAGTGCCTGAGCGCGCGTTCGATGTCTTTTTGGTCGAGCCGTCCCGAGATCGAACGGGTCCCCGGGCCGCCGGCTATGCCGAAGGACGACCTCTCCGCGTTGACCTCGGCGAAGAAGTTGTTGATCACGGTCGCCGTCTGGCCGAGGGCGTCCTCGTTGAAGTCGTCGTCCGTGCTCTCGGCGTTTCCCGCGTTCGCCGCGTTCGCCGCGTTGCCGGGGTTCTCGGCGTTCCCGGGGTTCTCGGCGTCTCCGGCGTTCTTGGCGCTCTCGGCGTTCCCGGGGGTCTCGGCGCTCTCGGCGGGGGGTCCGTTCGGAGCGTTCCTCGGTTGCCCGTCCGGCTGGGGCCTGGCGGAGGCGCCGGGGCGTGCCCCGTCGTTCTGAGGGGGGGACGGTGCCGTCATGTACGGCTGATTCCGAAGTTCGCCCGGCGCGCGTCGACGGGTCCGTTCATATTGGTGATCACTTCTGCCCGCTGGGAAACGCTTATTCCGCCGTTACGCGGGCCTTCTGCCGTCTCCGGCGGTTCGGAGAGGCATTTCAGGGTTTCGGGATCAAGCTCCGGGGTCCAGATCCATGCGGGACCGGAGTACTCCTTCTCGCGGACCACGACGCGGCGGAAATCGGTGTCCCGGTAGGAGGTGTGCCCCTGGAGCACCACGTCCTCGAAAACCCGCTGGGAGAGAATCAGGACGAGATTCGCCTTCTCCCGCTCGTTGAAGATCTGCTTGAGCGGCTTCCAGGAGACCAGGCGGCTCGCCTCGACCAGCGCCTGACCGGCGTATCCGTTCACGCACGGATAGGCGGTGCCGAAGGCGAGGGCCACCCTGAGCCGGAACCGCTCCTCGGGCGCCAGGGCGTCGTTACGGTGGACGAGCCCCTGGTGGAGCGCTCGCATGTACTGGTCGACGACGAGGGGTTCGGGCTCGCTCGCCGGCAGGACCGCGAGCTCGCCGTCGCCTTCCGGCTGGATCGCCCACTCCTCGCGGTTGAGCCCGGCCTCGGTGGCGGCGGCCGTATGGAGGTCGATGAAGTTCCGCTGCATGGTCTCGTGCCGCTTGTCGTTGCCCTGCCCGTAGCCTCTCAGGTCGCTCGACATGACGAGGGCGCGTTGAAAGTAGTCGCTTTCCATAAGGGTTTCCGGTTTCTTGCCTGATGTTAGCAATGCCGACTGAAGCCATCAGTATGGAGCAGCTCGTAGGGCCACATCCCCTACTGATACGGGATGTGGTCCTGCCAAATACCGAAGATAGAGTTCAAGGTGTATTAATCCATACTCGTATCACGGCTCGCGCCCTTCCCTGGAGGTGGTTCCGAAAGGCGAGGGGGAAAATGTTACGTTGGGTCCGGCAAAAGCCTCATAAGCCAACGAATCAGGACTTGGATGACGCGCTCGCGGTAGCGGCCTCTTTCCAGGGATGCATCCAGCACGCCGACGCGAAGGCGGGCGTCCTCGTCGTGTTACACGCGGGAGCCGCCGCGATCGTCGCCACCCAGGCGTCGGCGGGCGCCAGGCTCGGCCAGATCGGGGCCGTGGTCGGATTCGCCCTGCTGAGCCTCTTCCTGCTGGGCTTCGCGGTCTCCGGCTATCACATGCTGCAGGCCATCCGGCCCATCCTGCGGTCGCCGGCCGTACAGAGCAGATACAGCATCACCGGGATCGGGTGCCACGTGCCGTCGCCGGCCACCGAGGACCTTCCGGTCAGGATCACGGAGGCGTGGGCGATGGCCCGGCTCCTCGCTCAGATCGCCGAACGCAAGTATCGCCATGTGTCCAGGTCCGTGCCCTGGACCGGGCTGATGCTCGGGGCCGCGGTCTGCTGGACGACGCTCGTCGCGGTGTGGCGGTGAGTTCGGCCCTCGGGACGGACGGCCGCTCAGGCTCATGGTGCTTCGCCCCTTTTCCGATGAACTCACCCCTCGGGGACGAATGAGTTCGACTTCCGTGGGTTCTCGTCGGCTCGGCTCCCGTGTCCCGTCAGCCCCCGTGGGTTCTCGCCGGTTCTCGGGGGCCTCCGAGGGCTCCTGGGACGAACGGGTTCAGCCCTCGGAGTCGAAGACGCGGAGCCTCTCCAGGTCCGTGATGATCACCTGTCGGTAGCTGATCTTCAGCAACCCGTTCTCCTTGAGCAGCCGGACCGCCTTGCCCACCGCGGCCTCCTTCGCGCCGATCAGCCGTCCCAGCTCCGGTTGCGACAGGCGGACACCGAGAGCCGTCCCGCCCTCGACCGCGAACCCGTGCCGTGCGGCCAGTTCGCTGAGGACGCGCACCAGCCGTACCGGGACGTCGAAGGCGGCGAAGTCGAGCCTGCGCTGGTTGGCCCAGTCCAGCCTTTGCACGATCATGGAGGCCAGCGCGGACCACGACTGCGGATGCTCGTTGAGATAGGTGATGAAAGCGGTCGCGGGTATTCGGAAGGCCAGCATGGACGTGCACGCCGTGACCGTCGCCGAGCGGCCCATCCCCCGGAGCACCGCCATCTCGCCCACCAGATCACCGCTCACCCTCACGCCGAGCAACACCTCGACGCCGTTGTCGAGGATCGCCGTGACCTTGGCGCAGGCGGACAGCCCCGGCCGGGCGGAACGGAGCAGGAGGACATGGTCACGTTGAAGGTCGCCCTGCCGGATCAGCGTCGCCCCCGGCTTGTGGGACTGTGGCTTCCCCAGGCTGAGGATCTCTCCCCGCGCGCGCTCGTCAAGGGCGGACATGAGGGTTCCCGCGGGCCAAGAGTGCCCGGACTCGTGGCGGAACGCTGATTTAGACACGAGACCTCCTTGTTTGATGGTGAATATCTGCTCCGCGCACTGATCGTCATGTTCCTGGGGGATGCGGCGGAGGACAACCTCCAGCATCGGGGATCGTCTTCTTTGTGGGGGCGATTTTCCCGCTGTCCTCACAACTCCCCTCCGGCTGCCTTCACCCCTGCCCGAGTGTTCTCACCGCTTTTCCCGCTGTATTCACGGTTCCCCTCCCGGTTGGCCCCACCACCTCTCCCGCTGCTTTCTCGATTCCCCTCCCGGTCGGTCTCGCCGATCCCGGCGGCGCCCTCCCGGGCGTACGATGCCACCGGTGCCACCGGTGCGAGACCCGCCGGTCACCCCGCGCGTCCCGGCTCCCGGGCCGCGCCGCCCGGGTGACCCGACCTACAGAGCTGGAGCGGACAAGGCGTGAGACTCTCCCGTACGGTCGCCGCTCTCGCGGCGCTGCTGCTGCCCCTCACAGCCTGCTCCGGAGTCGGAACCGACGCCGGAGCCGCCGAGTCCCGAACCGCCGAGCCCGGAGCGGGAACGTCGGAGAAAGCGCTCGCCTGGACCGACTGCGGCGACGGTTTCGAGTGCGCGAAGCTCGCGGTCCCCCTCGACCACGGCAAACCAGGCGGCGAGCGGATCAAGATCGGGGTGATCCGGCTCCCGGCCACCGGCGACCGGATCGGTTCGATCCTCCTCAACCCCGGCGGACCCGGCGCCTCCGGGATCGGATACGCCCGCAGCGCGCGCACGGTACTGAGCGAGGAGGTGCGGGCCCGTTTCGACGTGGTGGGGTTCGACCCGCGCGGAGTCGGCGAATCCTCACCCGTCCGGTGCCTGTCGCCGCGCGAACTGGACGCCTACATTGGCCTGGACACCTCGCCCGACTCCCCGGCCGAGATCACCGCGCTGGAGGAGGGCGCGCGCCGGTTCGCCGCCGGATGCCAGGCCCGCTCCGGCAAGCTCCTGGCGCACGTCGGCACCGCCGACGCGGCCCGGGACATGGACCTGCTCCGCGCGGCCCTCGGCGACGAACGTCTCACCTATCTTGGCAAGTCGTACGGCACGCAACTCGGCGCCGTCTACGCCGACCTGTTCCCCGACCGCGTCCGGGCCCTCGTCCTCGACGGCGCGGTGGACCCCTCGCTTCCCCCGCTGGAACTGAACGCCACCCAGGCCAGAGGCTTCGAAGTGGCCCTCGACGCGTTTCTGGAGAACTGTTTCACAGCCGCCGACTGCCCCTTCCACGGCTCGGTGAAGTCCGCCCGCGACGAGATCACGAGCCTGCTCCGCAGGGCGGACCAGCGGCCTCTCACCGGCAGGACCGGCGACGGTCGCCAGGTCAGCGAGGCATGGGCCGTCTTCGGCCTGGTCACACCCCTGTACGACCGCCGGTCCTGGCCGGTCCTGCGCCAGGCGCTCGGCAAGGCGCTGGAGGGCGAGGGGACCACACTCCTGCGCCTGGCCGACCTGCTGATCGACCGGCACCAGGACGGCACGTACTCCAACCAGACCGAGGCCAACATGGCCGTCAACTGCGCCGACGGCGACTTCCCCCAGACCTCCTCGGCCTTCGCCGCCGCGGCCCGCGAATCCGCCGCCGAGGCACCGCTGTTCGCCCCGTACCTTATGTGGGGATCACTGCCCTGCGCCTACTGGCCGGTCAAGGGAGGGGCGCCGGAGAAGATCGACGCCCCCGGAGCCGCCCCCATCATGGTCGTCGGAACCGAACGCGACCCGGCCACGCCGTACGCCTGGGCCAAGGCCCTGGCCACCCAGCTCTCCTCAGGTGTGCTGGTGGACTTCGACGGCGACGGCCACACCGCCTACCGGACCGGCTCGACGTGCGTGGACCGCCTGGTCGACGACTACCTGATCGATCTGAAGGCCCCCGAGAACGGCACCCGCTGCCCGAAGATCGCCTGATTCGGGGGCGCGGGAAGCCCCGGGAAGCCTGTAGACTACCGTAGGTCGTGCGTAACACACGGCACGCCGCCTTAGCTCAGTCGGCCAGAGCACTTCACTCGTAATGAAGGGGTCTGGGGTTCGATTCCCCAAGGCGGCTCCAGCTCAGAGGCCCTCCGGGATGATCCGGAGGGCCTTTGCTGATCTTGTATAGCAGTGAAATACGGCAACGCCCTTGAACGGCGCCGTCAGGCCGGGCAGGACGTTTCCCGCACGCTGTCCTGCCGGATTCTCGTGGTCTCACAGTCCTGGCTCTCCAAGTGGCGTGATCGTCGGCCGGGCATACGCCGACGACGACGTGACAGGTTGGATGCGGCGATCATCGCTGTCTTCGACGCGTCCGGCGGTACCTACGGGTCCCCGCGCATCGTTTGTGATCCGCGCGGGCACGGGTGGTGGGTGTCGGTGAACACGGTGGCGGCCCGGATGGCCGCGCTCGGTCTGGTGGCCCGTGTGCGGCGCCCTGCTCATGTGACCGGTCACCGGCATCACCGAATGATCTCCGCTACGGCGACCACTCGGTGAGCGCGCGATTCGCTGTGGGACAGACCGAAGGGGACGGGATGGTTCCGCTCTGCGCGGATCCGGCTGAACGCGAACGCGCCATCTCCTTAAGGTGAGGCATGGCCTCTTCTGTCCCGCCGCCACGTCCAGCGATCGATCGGACCAACTCCAAGCCGTCTCCGGCTCGCGAGCCGCTGTGGCGGCACGCGCTCGGTGAGTGTCTCAGAGGCCTTCGTCACGAGCGGGGCGAGAAGTTGAGCGAGACGGCACGTCGCGCCGGAGTCTCGCCGCAGTATCTGTCCGAGATGGAACGAGGCGTCAAAGAGCCGTCGAGCGAAATGATCGCTGCGGTCGCCGGCGCGCTGGATGTGACCCTGGTCGATCTGACCCTTGCCGTCGCCGAGAGCTTGCGGTCTGCTCAGGGCGGCATGTCGAGAGGCGCTACCTGCTCGGCGGCGTATGTTCTGGCCGCGTAGCGTGACGTGCCGGGACTATCCACTGGCCTATGAACGCTCCTCGATGATCTGATCGAGGAGCCCGTATTCCAGGGCCGCGGTCGCGGTGAACACGCGATCGTGATCGGTGTCGGCGCGGAGGGTCTCGATCGTCTGGCCGGTGTGCCGTGACAGTATGCGCTCGATGTCTGCTCGGACACGGACGACCTCGTCGGCTTGCAAGATGAGATCGGGGATCGTTCCGCGCCCCTGAGCGGCTGGTTGGTGCAGGATTACTCGTGCGTGCGGGAGAGCGGCACGTTTTCCTTCGGCACCCGCGGCGAGAAGGACGGCGCCCACCGCGACGGCCTGTCCAACGCAGGTTGTTGAAACCTGCGGGCGGATATAGTGCATGGTGTCGTATATCGCGAGCATCGCGCTCGGATCGCCGCCTTCGCAGTTGATATAGAACTGTATGTCGGCATCGGGGTTGTCCGACTCTAGAAAAATCAGCTGCGCGATGAGCGCGTTCGCGACGCCCGCGTCGATTGCGGTGCCCAGATAGACGATTCGCTCGGTGAGCAGGTGTGAGTAGACATCCATGATTCGCTCGCCACGAGAATTCTGAGCGATGACGTTCGGGATCGTATATGTGGTCACTGGCCGACTCCTTCGGTGACGCCGAATCCGAGCCGTGGGCGATTGTGCGGCGCGATTTCGTTGAAATTTTGCACGATTACATCTATGAAGCCGTAGTCCAGTGCCTGTTGCGCTGTGTACCAACGATCGTGCAGAGAATCCTCGAATATGCGCTCGACGGGCTGCCCCGTGTCCTCGGCGATAAGACCGAGCACCGTGTCGCGAGTATGCCGAAGGTCGCCGGCCTGCAGTTCGATGTCGACTGCGGTGCCACCGATTCCCGCCGAGCCCTGGTGCATCAGGACACGTGCGTGCGGCAGGGCGCGGCGTTTCCCTCGGGCCCCCGATGACAGCAAGAATTGCCCGGCGCTGTAAGCAATGCCCAGCACGAGGGTCGATACGTCACAGGGAATGAGTCGAATGATGTCGCGGATCGCAAGCATCGAGGGAACCGACCCGCCTGGGGAGTGAATCCACAATGCGATATCCGTTGACGCGTCCTGCGCGGCGAGTGCTATCAGTTGCGTGGTCAGCAGTGTCCCGTTGTCATCGTCGAGAGGGCCGTCGAGAACGAGAACACGCTGCTCGTAGAGCTCGCGCCTTACCTGTGCGTTGAACAGTGGAAGATTCGATTCTTCGCTCATGCGTCCATCATGTGAGGCGATTTGGACCGGCGTCGACACGATCCGCTTGGGGCAGATCTGCTCTGAGCAGAGGGAACTCGGTTTCCGGCCCGGTTCGTAGCATTGCGGTCGATTGCGTCCACGGAAGTGGTCTCCGTCGCCGCTCGCTTGTCGCCCTCCATGAGTGCCCGTACACGTCCTTGGTACGCGATGCTCGCGTGCCCGAGAACATCGAGGACGACGTGCAACGGGGTCCCCTGGGCGAGCATGAGCGAGGCCCCCGAATGCCGGAGCCCGTGCGGGTGCCAGTGCCCAAGCCCCGCTTTCCTGTCCAGCTTGGAGAACAGGTGCGAGAAGGTGTCCGGGGCGGACGGATTGCCGAAAGCCGCGGGGAAGATCAGCCCGTGTTCGGTCCACTCCTCCCGCGCCTGAAGGAGTTCCTTGTTGTGCGCTCCGGCCTCGGCCACGGTCCGCGAAGGTAGTTTCGATCCACATTGAACCCGGCTATGAAGGGAGCGCGATGAAGCTCGGGAGTAGGGCTGCGATGACAGTCCTGATCACGCTGCTGCTCGGTGCATGCGGCGCCGAGCGAGGTCCGGGCCCATCCCCGACCGCGTTACCTTCCGTGTCACCGTCGTCCCCGGAGGCGATGCCGTCACCGACTCCACCGCCGAAGCAGATGCCGATGCCGTCACCGACTCCGCCGCGCACGGGCAAAGGCAGCCACAATCCCGACGACGTCAACGGCGACGGCTTCGCGGACCTCGTTTTCGAGGATCGTCGCGGTGACGAGCAGACCGATCTCGTGATCGTGTACGGCTCGGCGGACGGGCTCAACCCCGCTACCCGCACGGTTATGACTGGTACGGGCTTGGCCTTCGACGAGAGAACGGGGACCGGCGACCTGGATGGCGACGGCTTCGCCGACGTAGTGGTTTTCGACAGGGCGACGCATAGCCGGCCGTACCTCTTATGGGGCGGCCCGAAAGGGGTGAACCCTGCGGCGCGGCCAACCCCCGTCCGGGTGCCGGTCACCCTGGACGACTTCTTCCACCCGACGGTGTCGGGGGACTTCAACGGCGACGGCATCGCGGACCTGGTGATGTCGGTGCCGAGCCAGGAGCGGTCCAGGGGCGACCTTGCTGTGTTGTACGGGCCCTTCACCCGAGATGGTGCCCCACGCCGTCACACCATCCAGCCCTCACCGACCAGCGGTGAGTCCGGGCGGCTGGTCGCAGGCAGAATGAACGGCGGCCACGCCACCGACCTGCTCGTGTACCTGACCGATGACGGCGAGCAGGCGCCGTCGTGGCTGCTCAAGGGCGGATCCGTCGGGCTGTCCTCCCAGGCCCGCAAGCTGAACGAGGGCAATGCCGCCACGTTCGGAGACTTCGACGGCGACGACCGAAGTGATGTCGTGGTCGCCGATGACGGCAGCCGTAACGACGAGCCCGGCTACGAGACCGAACCTCCGGGGGTCGACCGGGTGATGACGGTCTACTTCGGCGCGGCCGGGCGCGGTCCACAGGTGCTCAGACACATTGGCCCGGCCCGCGCGATGGCGGCGGGAGACTACGACGGTGACGGGCGCGACGATCTCGCGATCGGCCGAGGGCCTGCGGGTGTCGAGATTCTCCGCGGCGCACGGGAGGGACTGCGACGTGGCGGGGAAGTGATCCGCCGATCCGCACCGGCCATCGGGCCGGACGGCCACAAACTGAGCGACGAGCAGCGCGCGGCCTTCCCCCGGGGGGCGGCGGACTACGACGACGACGGAAGGGACGAGTTGCTGCTGGCCTTCACGTCGTACTGGACGCCGTCCCCCGTGTCGCTGTGGTGGGCAACAGATGGCCGGCGGGACGAGAGCAGCTTCGCCAGTGGCGCCTGGTAGGCGGCCGAAACCCCGGGTGGTTACGTCCACAGAGGTGGTGCACAGCGATTGCGTACAGCGACACCGCCTTACGCGATCACATCCCACCGCACCGCGTCTACCGCCTGACCGGGGCGGGAGTCCTCCAGCCTGGCATCCGCCGTTGACTTGTGACGAAGGGGTCTGGGGTTCGATTCCCCAAGGCGGCTCCGCAGGTCAAAGGCCCTCCAGGATGATCCCGGAGGGCCTTTTCGATCTCGGTGTCGTCATCGCCCGAAGTCATGGAGGCGACCTCCGGATGGCTAACGGGCGTGCTCGTGACCGTAGGGCCTTCTTCGCGCATCGGTTCCGGGGAAGCTCATCATCCGGTCAGGTCTGCGCTGCTCACTGAAGTCGGCCGTTGCTCGTGTTTGCCGAGTAAGGGGTGACGGTTGATCGTTGAGCTCGTCATGCTGACCATGTTTTGAGACGATCAACGCCGTCGGCCTCGCCCGATCACGACAGAGCACTCCTAGGCCAGGGTCACGACCTGGATCAGGTTCCCGCAGGTGTCGTCGAAGACCGCCATGGTCACCGGCCCCGCCTCCATCGGCTCCTGCGTGAACGTCACCCCCAGGCCGCGCAGCCGCTCGCACTCCGCCCGCACGTCCGCGACCTGGAACGAGGTGGCCGGAATGCCGTCGGCGACCAGCGCCTCCTTGTACGGCTTGACCGCGGGGTGCCCGTCCGGCTCCAGCAGCAGCTCCGTACCCTCGGGGTCCTCCGGTGAGACGACCGTCAGCCACCGGGCCTCGCCCAGCGGGATGTCGTGCTTCTTGGTGAAGCCGAGCACCTCGGTGTAGAAGTCGAGGGCCTTCTGCTGGTCGTCCACGAACACGCTGGTGACGTAGATCTTCACGGCGCTTGCCCTTTCCTGGTGATTGGCCACCGCTCGAAGATGGTGGTCAGGGGAGTGGTGTCGAGGTGGTGGAACTTGTATCGCCCCTGCTTGCGCGTCGTGATCAGCCCGGCCTCCTCCAGCGTCGCCAGATGCTGGGATACGGCCTGCCGGGTCAGGCTCAGCTGATGTCGACTCGTCAGGCGGACACAGATCTCGAACAGGGTCTGGCCGTCGCGCTCGGTCAGCTCGTCGAGAATGGTCCGCCGGGTGGGATCGGCAAGGGCTTTGAAGACATCGCCCATGCGGGGATAATAGGCAAGTCGATACTTGCCTGTCAATGTGACGCCCTGCCCGATCCGGTTGACGAGCTGTGGAGGCGGATGCCGTACCTCGTCCACTGTCGGCCCAGGTGATGGAAGAACTGGCGGTCTCGCGCGGCCGGGTGGAAAGTGGCCGTCGTCACCAGCGGGGCGGCGGACAGTCAGCTCGGCGAGATCCGGCAGACGGGACCGGCCGAGGTCGTCGACGCCTACGCGCCCTCAGGGCTCGAAGGCATCGGTAAGTCCGACATCGGCCTGTTCGAGATCACCGTCCGGTGGCGCCGCCATCCAGCCCGTACTCCATCTCGTTGGGTCCCAGAGCAGGGCACCGCAGGTCGCCGTATCGCTGCTCGAAGGTGATCATCGCCTCAGCGGTTTCAGTGGGAGCACCGATCTCGATCCCGGCATGATCAACGGAACGGGCGGTCCGTTCGATCCACTCCACGGGCGTCGGCCCATGCCGGTGTGCGTTTCCGTGAAGGAAGGTTCGGAGACGAGGCGATATCGAGGCCGAGCCGGGATGCGACCACGTGGACGGGGACGCCGGCCAGGAGCAGCGTGGTCGCGTGGATGTGCCGTAGGTCGCGGAGCCTGACAGCCGACCACCCCCACCGGACACTCAAGGCACACTCAAGGCCCTGCGCGCCGGCGCGGAGTCGGATTAGGCGGGTGTGGCGGTGGCGAGGCGGATGGAGAGAACGCGGATGCGGTCGACGAGCTCGGGCGGTTCGTGCACTTCGAAGTCGATGTCCATCAGCGCGATCCAGACGGCGAGTTCGTCAAGGTCGTTCGCGCCGCTGGACAGTGTGCAGGATCGCTCGTCGATCGGCTCGATCGTCCCCACCGTGGCCGGCATGTGCTCGGCGACGACCTCGGCCGGAGCGTGCATCGTGAAGCGGCCCCGGTACCGATAAGGCGCGCTGGAGATCGACCGGGACATGTAGGCCGCCAGGTCGGAGTCGGGCGGGTCACGGGGGACGAACCGCGGTCCGTTCGGCGTCCGCAGGCTCAGTCGGTCGATCCGATAGGTGCGCCAGCCGGCCCGGCCGGTGTCCCAGCCCAGCAGGTACCAGTGCCGCCCCGAATGGACGAGCCGGTAGGGCTCGGCGGCGCGGACGCTCTCCTGCCGGTCGTGTGTCCGGTAGTCGAACCGCAGGGTCTCATGGTCGCGGCAGGCGGAGGCGATCGCGGTCAGGGTCGCCGGGTCCACCGCCGAACCCGCCCGTCCCATCGGCACGGTCATCGACTGCAGCGCGTGCACGTGATGCCGGAGCCGGGACGGCAGCACCCGCTCCAGCTTGGCCAGCGCCCGCACGGAGGTCTCCTCGATCCCCGACACCGAGCCCCAGGCCGCCGTCCGCAGCCCCACCGCGACCGCCACCGCCTCGTCGTCGTCCAGCAGGAGCGGAGGCAGGTCCGTGCCCGCGCCGAGCCGGTAGCCGGGCGCGCCCGCGGTGGCGTGCACGGGATAGCCGAGCTCACGCAGCCGTCCGACGTCGCGGCGGACGGTCCGCGTGGTCACGCCGAGCCGCTCCGCCAGTTCCACGCCCGACCACTCCCGGTGGGTCTGCAGGAGCGAGAGCAGTCTGAGCAACCGGGCCGATGTCTCCACCATGTTCCCCAGATTGCCCTACTCCTAGGACCGCTCCTGTCCTAACCCGTCCCTAGCGTGTTCTCCATGACGTTCACCACCGAGATCAGCCCGTTCCGCATCGATATCCCGCAGTCCATGCTCGATGACCTGCACGATCGGCTGGCGCGCACCCTCTGGCCCGACGAGCTGCCCGGCGTCGGCTGGTCGTACGGCATCCCGGTCTCGTACGTGCGGCGGCTGGCCGAGTACTGGCGCAGCGGATACGACTGGCGAGGGCACGAGGCGGCGCTCAACGAGTACCCGCAGTTCACCACCGAGATCGACGGCCAGAACATCCACTTCCTGCACGTACGGTCCCCCGAGCCGGACGCGCTGCCACTGGTCCTCACCCACGGCTGGCCCGGCTCGATCGTCGAGTTCATGAAGGTCATCGGCCCGCTCACCGACCCCCGCGCCCACGGCGGCGACCCCGCCGACGCCTTCCACGTCGTCGCCCCCTCCATCCCCGGCTTCGGTTTCTCCGGCCCCACCCGTGAGACCGGCTGGGACCTGCGCCGGGTCGCCCGCGCGTGGGCCGAGCTGATGAGCCGCCTCGGCTACGAGCGCTACGGCGCTCAGGGCGGCGACAGCGGCTCGGTCGTCTCCCCCGAGCTCGGCCGCGTCGCCCCCGACCGGGTGGTCGGCGTGCACGTCAACGGCGCGCTCGGCTTCCCGACCTTCGACCCGGCCGAGATGGAGGGCCTCACCGAGACCGAGCAGGCCCGTATGCGGATCTACGCCGAGGATGACCGCTCCGGCTACGCGGTCATCCAGGCCACCCGGCCGCAGACCGTCGCCTTCGGCCTGCACGACTCTCCCGCCGCCCAGCTGGCCTGGATCGTGGAGAAGTTCAAGGAGTGGACCGACCCCGCGCACGACCTGCCCGAGGACGCGGTCGACCGTGACCAGATGCTCACCGATGTGACGGTCTACTGGCTGACCCGCACCGCCGCCTCGTCCGCCCGGCTCTACAAGGAGGGCTCGGCACAGTGGGGGATGCCGGTCGAGCGCTCGGAGGTCCCGCACGGGGTCGCGGTCTTCCCCGGCGACGGCGGGGTCCGGCGTGTCGCCGAGCGTGAGCACAACGTGATCCACTGGTCGGAGTTCGACCGGGGTGGTCACTTCGCCGCCATGGAGGCCCCCGACCTGCTGGTCGACGACGTCAGGGCGTTCTTCCGGAAGGTCCGCTGACCACGGGCTCCGTGGGGCGGCTCTGATCAGGCTCGCCTGAGGCGCCTCAGGAGCGGAGGCTTTCCTCGGCTGTGATCGCCATGGCAGCCGTGGACCTGGCGCTGAACCGGGTCAAGGAGATGCCCTACGCCGGGGATCGTGCCCCCGCGCCTGCCGTCCGGGGCGCGGACGGGCGTGGCGCCTTTGGGGCATATGGGCATAATGGCGCATTTTCTGGGACTCAGGGTGATAACGAGGCAGGGCTCGCTCTCGATTACTCGGACGGTGCCGCGGATCCACCGTTGTTCCCGATGCCGGTGTCCAGAATGTCGAGCGCTCGACCGACCGTGTCGGTGTCGCCCGGCGGGTGGTTTCAGACCCGGGCCGAGTGTGAGACGCCGGCGTCGGTCGAGGGAGGCCGTCGCCGGCCGGGATCGTCGATCGCGAGCCGCCTCTCCGGTCTGTTCCGAGGGGCCGGGTGGTGTGGCGGGTGTGGTCTCCCGTGTCCGCCAAGGGCTGTGGACCCGGCCGGAATCCGTTCCCGCCCTCGCCTCGACGGTCGCGTCCGGCTCGCGCGCAGGAAGGTTCCGGGCGGCCTGGTCGGCGAACATCCGCAGGTCGGGTAGGTGAAGCCGGTTTTCCGGTCCCTTGGGCCATGTGGTGTCACGCCGACGGGACCGTTGACTTTGGGACAGTGTCCCAATTAGCATCACGGCATCACTCAAGCAGTTCCGAGAATCTGGAGGGTGACGTGTCTTCTTTCGTCGGCATGCAGATCGGCGCCGTGTCGTTCACAGACGAGGGTGTCCCGCAGGTCCTCGACTCCGTTCAGGAGCGAGGGGGCGCCAACGCCATCCTGCTCTCCGCCATGTCATGGCTGCGGGGAACGGCGGGGCGTGCGCACACGGGGTTCCCCGACCACGGCGGCCAGGAGCCCGATGACTTCGAAGGCGGAGGCTACTTCAAACCCAATCTGGAGCTCTACGGCGACAGCCCGATCCGCGACTTCCAGGCGCCGGAGAAGGAGGTGCAGGGGTTCGACATCCTGGCCGACGTCATCCCCGAGGCCCGGAAGCGGGGGTTGAAGGTCTATCCGTACTACTGCGAGCGGTACCGGACATTCCCCACCCCCGTCTCGGTACCCGGGTTCAGGGGGCTCATCGAGATCGATCACGTTGGCCGGAAGGCCTCGCGCCCGTGCCTCAACAATCCCGGATACCGCGCCTTCATGCACGCCGTGGTCGAGGACTGGTGCAAGAGCCATGACATCGACGGCGTCCTGTGGGGGATCGAACGTCGAGGCCCCCTCGGCAACACGCTCGACGCCGACCAGCCGAGCTGTTTCTGCCGCTACTGCGAGGAGATCGGGCACCGCGAGGGCATCGACGTGCGGCGGGCACGCCAGGGATACCTGGAGCTCGCGAACTTCGTCCACGGCGCGAAGTCGGGGGTGAAACCGCGTGACGGATACTTCATCACCTTCATGCGCATCCTCTTCGCCTTCCCCGAGATCCTCGCCTGGGACAGCCTGTGGACCCGGTCTCACAAGACCTTCGCCCGTGAGATCTACGGCCTGGTGAAGTGGATCGACCCGAATCTCGAAGTCGGCATGCACCTCTGGCAGTACATCAACACCTACGACCCGTTCCTCAAGGCCCAGTACGACCTGTCCGAGCTGAGCGAGTGCGCCGACTGGATCAAGCCGGTCGTCTACCAGACGCCGGCGGGATCGCGGTTCAAGCGGTATGTCGAGCGGCACACGTCCAGCATCTGGGGCGATTTCGAGGCCCCCGAGCTGCTGCAGTTCCTCTACCGCATCCTCAATCTCCGTGAGGCCGAGTACGACAAGCTGGCCGAGGTGGGCTTCTCGGCCGACTACATCCGGGACGAGATCCGCCGGACCGTCGACGCCTGTCCCGGCATCCCGGTCTATTCGGGGGTCAACGTCGGGGTCGAGGCGTATGCCGACGAACGTCCCATCGAACCGAGTGACGTCCGTACCGCGATCGAGGCCAGCTACGAGGGTGGCGCGGAGGGCGTGATCCTGAGCCGGAACTACTCCGAGACCTGGTTGAGGAACCTCGACGCGGCGGGCGACACGTTGCGCGCACTGGGCAAGGCGTAGGGCGGTTGGCGCGGAATCCGCTGGAGGTCGACCAGACATGAAGATCTACTACGGTGCGGCCGTCATCACCGGACGCCTGCTGGATGACGAGCACGAGGTGGTCCACCACGGCGGCGTCGCCGTCGACGGCGATCGCGTCGTCGCCGTGGCACCGCTCTCCGAACTGCGGAACCGTTTTCCGCAGGCGGAGGAGGTGGGCGCACCGGACTGTCTGGTCATGCCCGGCTTCGTCGACGGCCACCACCATCAGGGGGTGGCCCCGATCAGGCTCGGCGCGCGTGCCATGTCGCTGGAGCGCGTGTTCAGCCACCGGCGGACTCTGCGCGGCCCCGCGCTGTACGAGGACACGCTGTACGGCGCGATCGAGATGCTCGGTGCCGGGATCACCACCGTCAACCACCTCCACGTCGGACGGCGTGGCCCGTGGGAGCGGTGGCGTGACGACGCGGAGACGGTGCTCACGGCCTACCGGGATGCCGGGATGCGGGTGAACTTCACCTTCAACTTCAGGGATCAGAACCGGCTGGTGTACGACGGGGACGAGTGGTTCTCCGGCCACCTCCCCGAGCCGCTGGCCGAGGGAATGCGGGAGTTCCTCGCCGGTCAGGAGGTGCCGCTGCGATCTTATCTCGACGACCTGTTCGTCGGTCTGTGGGAGGTGAACGGCGGGAACACCGACCCGTACGCGCGGATCTCGCTCGCGCCGCACAACCTGCACTGGTGCTCGGACGACGCCATCCGCTCGATCATGGACATCGCCGGAGAGTACGGCGTGCACGTCAACATGCACCTGCTTGAGTCGCCGCGTCAGAAACTGTACGCGCGGACCAGGACGGGCACGTCCGCCATCGCGCACCTCCACGATCTCGGGGTGCTCGGTCGCGACCTCACGCTCCTGCACGCGGTATGGGCGACCGACGACGACATCGCCCTGCTGAGCGAGACGGGGACGCGGGTCTGCGCCAGCGTCAGCTCGAACCTGTTGATGGGCAGCGGCATCGCTCAGCTCAACCTCATGCGTGAGCGGGGCGTGCCGCTCTCCCTGGGACTGGACGAAGGCGGGCTGAACAGCGACTGGAACGTGTTCGCCGACATGCGTCTCGTGCAGGGGCTTCAGCACACCCCCGGCGCGGAGAGGGAGGTGATCACCCCTGGGGTCCTGCTCGACATGGCGATCGGCGGCGCCGCGATGTCCACCGAGTTCAGCGGGGACATCGGGTCGCTTGAGCCGGGCCGGTACGCCGATCTGCTGCTGCTCGACTGGGAGCGGTTGAACGCCCCCGTCGGGCCCACCGGGCCGACGGTCGTCGACGACCTGGTCTACAAGGCCGACAGGTCGCACATACGCGCCGTGGTGGTCGGCGGCCGTGAGGTCGTCCGGGGCGGAACCCACGTCACCCTCGACAGGGGTGAGATCGAAGCGGAGATTCGCCGGCAGCTGGCGGGCGAACCTTCGGAGGAGGACGGGCGGCGCCTCGCGCTGTTGCGGCAGATCCTCCCTTATGTCGACGCTTACTGGGGGGATTACGGTCAGCCCCATAACGGGGGTCCCCAGTACGGTCCATTCAGCTGCACCTGAGTGTCCACGGGGGACTCCACACCTGACGGGGTGAGCCTGAGGAGGCGACTCTCATGACATCTCAATCGCGCGACCTGGCGGTCGGCGTCACAGCCGTGGTTCTTGGCGGCATCGTGGCGGTTATGGCCGGCACGATCCGGAACACCACCGGAACAGCGGTGGGTCCGGGTGCTTTTCCCCTCGTCATCGGCATAGCCGTGGCGTTGGCGGGCCTGGCCATCGGTGCTCCGGCGTTGCGGGGCGCCCGGAAGTCCGGGGCGGGTTCCGGTGAGGGCGACGGCGGTGAGGGCGACGGTGGTGAGCCGTCGCCCCGCCGAGGGTCCTCCCGGGCCTCGGGACTGGCGTTGCCCGCGGGCATCACGGCCTTCTGCGTCGTCGCGGTGAGCGTCAGCCTGACGATCGCGTCAGGCGTGGCGTTTCTGCTCTGCTGCCGCTACATGGCCGGCTACCGCTGGTCGAAGTCGGTGTTGATCGGCCTGATCGGGGCGGTGGTCGTCCACGTCGCCTTCCGATTGCTCCTCGACGTCCCGCTGCCCGGCGACGAGATTCTCTGAGCGGGAACGCGGCATGGACACCTTCGGGCAACTGCTGCACGGGCTGGCCATCGCCCTGACACCGGAGAACATCCTCTGGGCCTTCCTCGGTGCGCTTGTCGGGACGCTCATCGGGGTCCTCCCCGGGCTTGGTCCCACGGCGGGCATGGCACTGCTGGTACCCCTTTCGGTCGGCCTGGAGCCGGCCTCCGCGGTGATCATGATCGCCGCCATCTACTACGGTGCGATGTACGGCGGCTCCACCACCGCCATCCTCATGAACGTCCCCGGCGAGGTGTCGTCGGTGGTCACCGCGCTCGACGGCTACGCGATGGCCCGCCAGGGGCGTGGCGGCGCCGCGCTCGCGATCGCGGCCATCGGCTCGTTCGTCGCCGGGCTGCTCTCCATCATCCTGCTCGTCGTGCTCGCGCCCCTGGTCGCGCCCCTCGCGCTGAGTTTCGGTCCGCTGGAACTGTGCGCTCTGACCGCCCTCGCCCTGGTGGCCGCCGTCAACCTGGCCGGTAGGTCGCTGGCCCGCGGTCTTCTGTCCTGCGGTCTCGGCCTGCTGATCGCCATGGTCGGAAGCGACCCCGTCACCGGGGAGGGGCGGTTCACCTTCGGCAGCGTCGAGCTCCTGGCCGGCGTCAACTTCATCCCGGTGGTCGTCGGTCTCTTCGCGATCAGCGAGATCCTGATGGCCTCCGCGTCCGGCGCCGCGTCCATCTACGAGGGCCGGCTCGCCCGGCTCTACCCCAGCCGGGCCGAGCTCCGGCAGTCCGCCGGGCCGATCGCCCGGGGTAGCCTTCTCGGGTTCTTCCTGGGACTCGTGCCCGGGCTCAGCCCCGCGGCCGCCTCGTTCACCGCCTACGACGTCGAGCGCCGAATCTCCACATCACCCGAGCGGTTCGGCAAGGGGGCCATCGAAGGCGTCGCGAGCCCCGAGGCCGCCAACAACTCGGCCGTCGGCGGCGGACTGGTTCCGCTGCTCACCCTGGGCATACCGACGTCCCCGACGATCGCCGTGCTGCTGGGGGCGTTCCTGGTGCACGGCATCACCCCGGGACCGCTCATCTTCTCCGAACACCCGGATGTCGCCTGGCCGTTCATCGCCAGCATGTTCGTCGGCAACGTCATCCTCGTCCTGCTGAACCTTCCACTGGTCAGGATATGGGCGCGCATCGTCTCGGTGCCGTACGCGGTGATCCTTCCGGTCATCCTGGTCGTGTCGTTCATCGGCGTGTACTCGGTCAACAGCCGCCCGTTCGATCTCGTCGTCATGCTCGTCTTCGGGTTTCTCGGTTACGGCATGCGACGCGCCCACATCCCGCTGGCGCCGATGGTCCTCGCCCTGGTGATCGCGCCGATCATCGAATCCTCCTTCCGGCAGAGCCTGTCGCTCGGCGGTGGCAGCGTGCTGGTGTTCCGGCAGAGCCCGCTCGCCCTCGGCCTGCTCGCCGTCGCGGTGATTCTGCTCTGGACCGGGCTGCGATCTCGCAGGCGCGAAGCCACGTCCGACCGTCCGGCACTCGAAGAGGACTTCTGACCCGCATGTGTCCGTTCCGTTTTACTCAGAATCGGAAAGGGTGGTAACAGAGTTGCTTCCCATCAGGTCCGCCAATCTCAGAATCACCGCCGCCTTGCTCGTCACCGCGAGCCTCACCCTCACCGCGTGCAGCCGAAGCGGGGAGTCCGCGGAGTCCGCGTACCCGGCCAAGAGCATCGAGGTCGTCGTCCCGTTCTCGGCGGGAGGCTTCACCGACTCCGGTGCCCGCCTTGTCGTCGACAGTCTCAAGGAGAGGTTCCGCCAGCCGGTCACCATCGCCAACAAGGAGGGCGCGGGCGGAGTCACCGCGACCACCGAGTTCCTGAGCGCCAAGCCGGACGGATACACCATCGAGGCGCTCATCTCCGGGCCCACCACCGAAGCCCTCGCGGCGAACCCCTCACTCCCCTACAAGTGGGACTCCTTCACCGTCCTCGGCGGGATCGCCATCAGCCCGCGGGTCATCGTCGCGCCGGCCGAGGGGCGAATCCGATCCGCCGAGGATCTCATCAAAAACCTGAAAGGCTCGCCCTCGACCGTGACCTGGTCCACGGGCTCGCCGCAGGGGCCGGCGACCTTCTCCACCCTGGCCCTGTTCGACGCCCTCGGTGTCGACGCCTCCGCTCCCAAACGGGTCACCTTCAACGGGGACGGTCCCGCGGCGAACGCGGTCGCCGGCGGCCACGTCGACTTCTCGGCGGTGAACGTCTCCACCGCGCTTCCCCTGATCAAGGCCGGTAAGATCCGGCCGCTCATCGTCTCGGGCACGGAACCGTTCCCGCTGCTGCCGGAGACCCCGATCGCGTCGGCGGTGGGTCTCGACGACTTCATCCTCGACAACTGGCTGGGATTCATGGCTCCGCCCAAGACGCCGGAGCACGTCGTCCAAGCCTGGGAGTCCGCGCTCACCGAGATCGCGAAGGACCCGGACCTCACCACCAAGCTGCGGAACATCGGCATGGTGACGCAGCGGATCAGCGCCCAGGAGCTGACCGACATGGTCAAGCGACGCTTCGACACGTCCGCGGCCCTGGTCGCCAAGTTCGGGCCGCAGTAGAGGTGACCGGCCGCCGGCCGCCCAGCGCGTGCCGGCGGCCGGTCGCTCCCGGCGTTCCGGCACACCACCCCAAGGAGTTTCGCCAATGTCCGGTCTTGTCATCAGAGGCGGTGACCTGTGCAGCAGCGCCGTCTCAGGGTCGTTCGACCTCCGCTGTGAGCACGGGAAGATCGTCGCCATCGATCGGGAGATCAAGCCCGAGCCGGGCGATCGGGTCTTCGACGCGTCCGGCCTGCTCGTCGTGCCGGGACTGATCGACGTGCACGTCCACTTCAGGGATCCCGGTTCACCGGAACGGGAGTCCTTCCTCACCGGCACCGCCGCCGCGGCCTCCAACGGGGTCACCACCGTGCTGGAGATGCCCACCAGCGACGTTCCCGTCACCACGGCCGCCCGGCTGGAGCGACGCGGAAGGCACCTGTCCGGCCGGTCGTTCATCGACTTCGGGCTGTACGCCGGTGCCGGGCACAGCTCGCTCGACGAGGTCGAGTCGTGCGCCCGAGCCGGCGCGATCGCCTTCAAGACCTTCACCCACCGGCCACAGCCATCCCGTGCCGCCGCGTTCGAGGGCATGTGGGCCGTCACGGAACCGCAGCTGTTCCAGACGATGAGCGCGGTCGCGGCCACGGGCCGGGTGCACGCCGTTCACTGCGAGAACGATCGGCTGCTTGAGCACTTCGCGGCCGAGTCGGCGGACCGGCCGGGCTTCGGTGAGCGTCATCGTGAGGCGAGGCCGCCCGTCGTCGAGGACTCCGCGATCGCGATGGTCGGCAGCCTCTCGCTCACGACCGGGGCGCGCGTTCACCTCGTGCACGTGTCGACCGCGCAGGGCGTGGACCTCGCCGACGGCCTGCGGCGGGCCGGCGCCGACATCAGCGTCGAGACCTGCCCGCACTACCTCCTCCTCGACCAGGACACACTCGACAGGTACGGCTCCTTCGCCAAGTGCAACCCGCCGCTCCGGGCCCACGACGTCCGGAGGAGCCTGCTCGATCGACTGCGCCACGACGGTATCGACATCATCGCCAGTGACCACTGCTCGTACACCACGGAGGAACTGGGCCACCACGCGGAGGATCCCTGCGGGGCGCTCCCGGGTCTTCCCGGGATCGAGTTCCTCATGCCGTCGCTCCTCACGATCGCCCGGGAGCCGGACCAGGTGCTCGTCGACGTCATCGCCAGAATGACCTCCAGACCGGCCCGCAGGTTCGGTCTGGAGGGCAAGGGCGACCTCGTGGTCGGCAATGACGCCGATCTCGCCGTCGTCGACCCGCGAGCCGCCGTGCCGTTCGCCGCCGACGCCGGCTTCCTCGCCCAGGGCAGCCGCAACGCGGTGTACCTGAGCGAGGTCGACCTCCGGGGCCGGGCCGTCGCCACGTTCGTCCGGGGAAACGCGGTGTTCTCCGACGGCGCGGTCGTCGGATCACCCGGACACGGGCAGTGGATCCGGGGCGCCGGCACGGGCCGGTCATCACGATGACCACCTACGGCCTCGTCCTGCCGCACTTCGGCCCCGACACGTGCAGGTCCCTGCTCCTGGACGCCGCCCGGCAGGCCGAGGCCGCCGGATACGACCGCCTCTGGGCCCGCGATCATCTCGTGTACACACCGCACCCGTGGGAGCCGCGGTCGGACAGGTTTCTGGAGCAGTACGTCGCCCTCTCGGCCGCGGCGGCGGTCACGGAACGCATCGAACTGGGAGCGGGCGCCACGATCCCCTTCCGGGCGCCGCGTCATGTCCTCGCGCTGGCGGAATCGCTCTCCCGGCTGGCGGAGCGCCGAGTCCACATCGGGCTGGGACTCGGCGACTACGCGTCCGAAATGGAGCTGTCCGGCGTGTCCGCGACGCAGATCGCCCACCGTCGCCGTGAGACGTTCGAGGTACTGGACTCGGCGCCCTCCCGGACGCGGGTCGATCGTCCCGTCGAGATCTGGTGGGCGGGGGGTGGACGCCTCGCGGCGGCGGCAGCCGTCGAACGGCGGGTCAACTGGCTGGCCGGGCGGCAGCCTTTCAGCGCGTTCGCACCGCTGATGGCCGATCTCGGCCGGCTCGCCGAGGAGACGGGGTGGCGACCGAAGGTGGCCGTCTGGATGCTCGCCGACTACGACGCGGACCGCGAGTCGGCCGGAGGCCGGCTACCGCGCCGCGATCTGATCGCCGCGTTCAGCCGTGGCGGGGGAAGAGCGGGCGACACGGGATCCGCGACGGACGACGACATCCGCGGCTCCGCGCTCGTCGGCAACCTGCCGGAGATCCGTGCGGATGTGGCGGCCATGCGATCACTCGGAGCCGACCACATCGTGTTCGACTTTCGATTCAGCGGCGCGGACTCATGGGCCGACGACATACGGGGCTTTCGGGAGCGGGTGCTCGACGACCCGCCCCGGTCGGCCGCGGATGGTCCAGGCCGGACGCGACGCTGAGGACGGTGGGCGCCGGCGAACCTTTTCGGCACGGTTCACCGGCTCCGCGGAGTGGACCGGGAGCCGGTGTACCGGTCCGGAGCCGGGAGTCGGCGTACGGGTCCGGAGCCGGGGGCGGACCCGGCAGGATAGGACGACCGGGCCCCCTCGGAGGGACCACCCGGCCCTGACAGAGCCATCAGCAGGGCGACAATCGGAGTGATGCGAGTGGACAAAGCCATCAGGGTTCTCCTGAGTTTCGCGGATGGCAAGCCGCACGGTGTTCGTGACCTGTCGCGCGACATGGGTCTTCCCAAGAGCACCGTGTCGCGGTTGATCCTCGACCTCGCCGAGGCGGGCCTCGTCACGCAGGAGGAGGAGTCCGGGCGCTACCGCCTTGGGGCCGGCGCAGCCAGGCTCGGCCGGATATATCTGGATGGCCTTGACGTGCGGACGGTGGCGATGCCGATCATGGCCCAACTGCAGGAGGAGACGGGCGAGACCGTTGGCCTGCACGTGCGGGAGGGTTCGGAGCGTGTCGTGATCGCGAGCGCCGAGAGCAGGGCGGTGGTCCGCTCCGGCTTCTCGGTGGGCGAGCGTCTTCCTCTGCACGCGGGCGCTGGCGGCAAGGCCCTGCTCGCCTTCGAGCCCGACCAGCAGCGTGAGGAGATCATCGATGGCCTGAGCTTCACCCGGCTCACCGAGCGTACGATCCTTGACCCGCGGGAACTCCGCAGGGAGCTCGACGTGGTACGCGGTCAGGGGTACGCGACGTCCGCGAACGAGGTGAGCCTGCAGTCCGCCTCGGTCGCCGCGCCCGTCTTCGCGGGAGACGGCCACGTCGCCGCGGTGCTGATCGTGACCGGGCCGGTCTTCCGGATGAGCCGGAAAGTCCTCTCCGCCATCGCGCCGCTCACCGTCCGCGCGGCCCGGACGATCTCGGCCAAGCTCGGCGGCGAGTCCTGACCGGCGCCCGCCGCAGTCGCGGCGGGCGCCGAGCCGTGACCTCGTCCGCGGCCCCGCCCGTGACCTGCTCCGCGGCCCCGCCCGGGGCCCCGTCCGTGACGTACTCGGACCGGGTCTCCGGTGACGAGGCCGGAGACGGTCAGGATCCGTTCAGATAGCGGAGGACATGGGCGCGGGCCCTCTGGTCGAGCCCGTCGAGCAGCCGCTCGGCACGGTCATCGGGAAGCGTCCTCAGCAGCGCGGCGATGGTGGCGGGGGGGATGTAACCGAGGGTGTCGCATGCCCGCCGTACCGGCATGGCGCCGACCAGCCGGGCGGCCTGGGGCACGGAGAGGGCGCCGACGACGCCAGCGGCGGTCCGGACGTGGGCGTGCGCGAGGATCCGCACCGCCTCGCCGGGCGGCGTCACGTCCAGCAGCGCGGAGACCTCGTCCAGCCGCATGTGGTCCACCACGCGACCGGCTCGGGCCGCGGACAGCATCTGCAGCACCGAGGCGGCCTTCTGCGGCCTGTCCGCCATCTTCTCCAGCAGGCCGCCGACGGTTCTGGCCGGGATCGCGGTGAGGACCGAGGCCGCCCCGCTTCCGGGCAGGGCCAGCAGGATCCCCGCTGCGACCCGCGGTTCCAGCCGGGTCAGCACCTGCTGGGCGGTCTTTGGGGGCAGGGTGGCGAAGAACCGCGCGGCGGGTTCGGCCGCCATGCCGCCGACCAGCCGCGCCACCTCGGCCGGATCGAGATCGCCGGCGTTCGGCGACTCCGAGGGCTCGGCGCCCCCGGGCGCGGCAGGGGGTACGCCCCTGGACACACGTGGGGATACGGGCGGAGGCGTGGTTCCGGACGGGGGTGGCGGCACGGCCCTGGACGCGGGTGGAGGCGTGGCCCGGGGCGCGGGTGGGGATACGGGCGGAGGCGCGGTTCCGGACGGGGGTGGCGGCACGGCCCTGGACGCGGGTGGAGGCGTGGCCCGGGGCGCGGGTGGGGATACGGGCGGAGGCGCGGTCCTGGACGCGGGGACGGGGGGCGGTACGGCCCTGGGTGTGGGGAGGAGCCTTGTCCTGGGCGTGGGCTCGGGCGGAGGACGGCGGGAGGGGGCGGCGGCGACCGACTTCAGAACGAGGGCGAGCTCGTGGGCGCCCATCCTCCGGGCCGGGTCCTTTTCGAGCAGCCGGATGACCGCGTCGGACAGCGGCCCCGGGCGGGAGGCCGGCGGGGGAGCGTGGTCGGTGACGGCTCTCATGGTGGCGATGGCGCTGTCACGGCGGAACGGGGAGTACCCCTCAAGCGCGTAGAAGAAGGTGACCCCGAGGGACCACAGGTCGGAGGGCGGCCCCGGGGTGCGGCCGTAGATCCGTTCGGGCGCCATGAACTCGGGCGTGCCGGTGAAGGTGTTCTGGATGGTGAGACTGCTGTGGCCGCCGATCTGGGCGATGCCGAAGTCCACCAGGAACACCCTGCCCGTCTCGCTGATCACGATGTTGGCGGGCTTGATGTCCCGGTGCAGCACCGAGGCGCGGTGCGCCGCGGTCAGCGCGTCCAGCACGCGCACGCCGATCCGGGCGAGTTCGCGTTCGCCGAGCCCGCCGCCCTCGACCAGCTCAAGGAGCGAGCGGCCTCTGATGTAGGCCATGACGATCCAGGGGCGGCCCTCTTCCAGGAACACGTCGTAGATGTCGACGATGCCGGGGTGGCCGATGCTCGCCGCGGCGCGCGCCTCGCGCAGGGCCCGCTCCCGGCGCACGGACAGGTGCTCCCCCTGCGGGGACAGCACGAGTTCCTTCAGCGCGACGCGACGTCCGAGCATCGCGTCGTCGGCCAGCCAGACGTTGCCCATCCCCCCCTCGCCCAGCCTGGACAGGAGTCGGTAGCGGCCTTTGATCAGAAGATCTTCTGTTCCGGAAGCCAACGAGGGCTCATTCGTCGTCGGGGAAGAGTTCGAAGCCCCTGGGCCGCTCAGCGGCCGGGCCGGGCGTCGTGGTCCGGATCACCCGGGTGTCCGGCATCTGCCGCAGCGCCTCGTCCTCCAGGGACTCGTGCTCGTAGTCCAGGTCGACCGGGCCGGTCAGGGTGGAACCGTTCCCCGTGGAGTGGGGCGGCGGCGGGGGAGGGGGGCCGGGGGGCTCGGGCTCCGGCCCGGCAGCGGTCCGCAGGGCCCAGATCTCCTGTACGGTCGAGGGCCCGCCGGCCGCACCCGTCTGTGTCCGCGGGAGGAAACTGTCCCTGACGTCGCGGAACTCCTGCCGTGCCACCAGGGTGAGGACCTTCTCGTAGTTACCGGGTTTCTGCATCAGCTTGACCGTCACCGGCAGGCACTCGATCAGCAGGAACAGCAGGAAGAGAAGGAGCCGGGCCGCGTTGAGGGTGAGGTCCTTGCCGGATACCTCGTTGAGCGCCCGCAGTCTGATCAGCAGTCCGTTGGCGCTCCTGTTCTCCGCGTCGAAGGACTCCTGCAGATCGTTCTGCCGCCGCACGGCGGCGTCGAGCTGCGCCTGTGTCTTGGGCAGCTCCGCTCTCGCGGCCTCAAGCCGGATCTTCTTGGCGCTCTCGTCGTTGGCGGTGAGCTCCTTCTTGCGGTCCTCGATCTGCCTGCTGAGTCTGTCGACCTGAGCCCTGGCCTTGTCGTAGGTCTTCTTGCTCGCCTGCGCCACCACGCCGTTGCCCTTGCGGGGGCAGGCCGGGCCACCGTACAGCTGGCACTGCCACTTGTTGTAGTAGTCGTCGGCCTCGTTCTGCTGGGTGTCGCGCTCGGCGATCAGCGATTTGATCTTGGGGTCCTTGGCGGGGTCCTGCGGGGTGTCGCCCTCGGAGGCGATCACCTGCCGCAGGTTGGCGACGGACTGGCGGAGCCCGGCGACCTCCTGGCCGATGTTGCCCCTCCGCTGCTCCTCGGCGAACGTGTTGGCGCGACCCTGCTTGATCTCCACGATCTGGGCGTCGATCTCGGACTTGAAGATCTGCAGGACCAGCGGGGTGGAGATGACCACGCCGAGCAGCATGGCCATGAGGATCCGGGGGACGGCCAGGCGCCATCGGCGTGGTCCGTCCGTCTGGATGGAGCCGACCAGCCACCGGTCGAGGCTCACGATCGCCAGGCCCCAGATCAGGCTGGCGGGGACGGCGAGGTAGACGCTGACGCCGAGCGCGCTGTACAGGGCGAACGCCATTGAGACGGTGGCCAGCACACCGGTGGTGAGGACCGCTCCGCCGATACCCTCGAATTTGCCGCGCTCGCTGGGGCAGCGTTTGAGGATCTCCGGCCTGGCTCCGGACAGGGCAATCAGAAACTTTTTCATGTATTCCCCTTCCGGGATGGCTCCCCCGCGTGGACCGCGTACATCATAATTCCCTCGTATCAGAGTTATCAGTATGTAGCAGGATAAGCTATACACGCGTCCGAATATGCTGTTAAGAATGGCGACAAAATGCGGGCGGGGTCATCGGAGAAGTGTCCTAATTTTCCCGTTTAGCGGCATAAGTCGTTCCTCGGAGGATGGGGGCCAATTTTGGTGAGATATAGCAGTGGGAGCGGCAATTGACCGAATTGATCCGGCTCCGCAGGACCCTTGCCGAGGCGGTCGCGGAACTCGCCGGGCCCAGGAGCCTGACCGTGGTCGAGGTCACGGCCGAGGGCCTCACCGCCTTTGACATGCACCGTGATGAGACCGGTACGCCGCGTGGCCGGGGAAGGACGACGGTGCCCTGGGCCGAGCCGGCGGGTGAGCGGGGGCGGGACATCGCCGACGTGTTCTCGGCCAGGCGGGCTGTCCTCGACGCCGTGGGCATGCCCGCGGACGGCACGGTGGTCCTGGTGGGTTCGTCTCCGGGCAGCCCTCGGGCCGACGAGGCGATGGAGTGGCTGCGGGCCGCCCACCCGGACGCGCCCGTCTTCACGCGGGCCGACATGTGCGCCAGGGCGCTGCTCCGCGAGATCGTCGCCGACGAGCCGCTGTGCCGGTCGTACGAACTCGTCGTGCTGAAGCGCCACCCGGCGACGGACCGGCTTGAGTTCACCTGCCGCCGGCTGTTCCCGATCGAGGCCCGGCGCGGAGACCCCTCGTCCGCCTTCACCGTCCGCTGCGAGCCGAGCGGTGAGCGGGGTACGGCGTTCGCCGTCGTGGCGTGGCAGGATCGGCGGCCGGCACTGCTGTCGGTCCAGACGGTGAAGGTACCCCCCGGACGTTATGAGATCACGGCCGAGCTGGAACGGCCGGGCCGGGTCCGCTTCTCCGGCCTTCCCGACCTGGTGAGGGACGACCAGGACTGGGCCGAACTGGTCGCCTCGGTGCCGGCGCGGTTCGACCCCCCGGCCGGATCGGCACACCTGATCTGCGCCGTCGAGACCACCGGGACGGACGCCCAGGTCCGCGAGCGGTTGAGGCGGATCGGCCAGATGATCACCACGGTGTCCGACGGGGCTGAGAGCCGGCTTCGGGTGTCGCTGGTCGCCTACGGCGTGCACTCCTACCAGCGGGGAGTCCCCGAGGCTCCGGTGGACGTCGAGGGCTGGCAGATCTCCGCCGAGCAGGCGCAGTACTCCCTGGAGGGCCTTGAGGAGCGTCTCAAGAAGCGCGGCACCCTCAGCCAGGGCTATTCCGGTGCCGCGATGGTCGAGGACATGCTGGCCGAGGTGGCGCGCCGGCTCCCGGACGGCGGCCGGGAAAGGACGGTGCTGCTCACGGTCGGGGACCGGCCGCCGCACCCACCCCGGGCGGACCCGTCGGAGATCCTGCCCTGCCCGCACCGGATCGACTGGGTGCAGCAGGTGCGCCGGCTTGAGCGGTACCCCGGCCTGGCGTTTGGAGCGATCTGCGATCGCCCTCCCGAGCGGGTGGACCCGGTCTGGTCCCGGCTGGGCCGGGGCGGACTGGCCCAGCTGGACGCCGTGGACGTCCGGGGGCTCGGCGCCGCTCTCGGCCTGGCGGCATCCCGGGTCCAGCGGATCCCCTTCCCGCTGATCGAGGTGCCATGAGCGAGATATCAGTGAACAGATGGAATGAGGCCCACCGTGTACTCTGACCCGGGACAATCGGCGCGCTCGGATCACAACATTGCGATATGGGGCGCCCCGGGCAGTGGGAAGACCACGTTTCTCGCCGCACTCAACATCGCCCTCATTCGCAAGAACGGGCCGTGGAGGGTCGTCGGGGCCGACGGCCCCTCCATCGACTTCCTGAGCGAGATGACCAGCGCGCTCTCCCAGCACCAGCGGTTCCCGCCCGCCACCGGGGCCCTGGGCCACTACCGCTGGTTCCTGAGCAGGAGCCCCGAGCAGGGGCGCAGGGGATGGCTCCGCAGACGCAGGCAGGCCCGCGCCTGGAAGATCGGGCTCGACGTGCTGGACGCGCCGGGCGGCTTCTTCCGCGCGGAGCGCGCCGGCTACGGCACGGACAGGGAGGAACTGCTGGACAACCTGGCCTCCAGCCGGGGCATCGTCTTTCTCTTCGACCCGATCCGCGAGTCCAAGGACGGTGACGCGTTCGCCTACCTGCACGGTGTGCTGGCCGATCTCGCCGGGCGGATGCTCGCCACCGACGAGTACGACGACGGAATGCTGCCCCATCATCTCGCCATCTGCATCACCAAGTTCGACGAGCTGAGGGTTCTGCAGACCGCGGACAAACTGAGCCTGCTGACCCCGGACCCCGACGACCCCCACCGGTTTCCCCGGGTCGCGGCCGAGGACGCGGAGGAGTTGTTCCAGGCGCTGTCCACCGTGTCGGCCAGTGGTAACGCGGACATGGTGTTACCCGCTCTCAAGCAGTTCTTCCGGCCGGACCGGATCAAGTTCTTCGTGACCTCGTCGATCGGCTTCTATCTGGACCAGAGGAAAGGCGTTTTCGACCCGGACGACTTTCAGAATCTGATCCCGGAGACACCCGGGGGCGCGGGCGGCCAGGAGAACTCCCGCGCCGCTCCCGGCAACAGGTTCCGGATCCGTGGCCAGGCGCGTCCGATCAACGTGATGGAACCGATGCTCTGGCTCGGGCGGCGGATGTCCTCCGGCAAGCACGCCGGGGAGGGCGACGAATGAGGCCGGAGGTGAGGGTCACCGCGGAGTGGGCCCTGTGGGGGAAGCCCCCGGACGCGCGGGACGACTACGAGGTTCTGGAGTGCAGCCGGGGAAACCTCGGCCGCGACGAGTTCAGCGAGATCATGACCCGGTACGCTCCGGGCACCCCCACGGAGCTGCCCCAGGTGACGATCAGCTGGTTCGGCGGCGGCGACAGCGCTCACCTGGGCCTGGCCATACAGAAATGGTCCGGTCAGCAGGACGGCCTGGGCAGGGACATCGCGATCACTCGATACTTCTGCGTGCCCTACCGTCAGGCCGCCGACGGGCCGGTGTCCTACGAGGCGCTCTACGACGCGTTCGACGGCCGCGAGCTGTGGGCGGGCGCCCCGCTCACCGTGGACGTCCCGGTACTCGACCTCCAGGCGATCGCGGAGAGGGTCGACAAGGCGGCGAAGAGCGCGGCGGCGCTGCTGCTGACCGGGGAGCCGGTCTGCGTGGTGCGGGGCGAGTCGTTGTCGATGCGCGACCGGCTGCGGTTCCTGGACGTGGTGGCCGCGCTGCTCCCGTACGGCCTGCGGGCCAGGCTGACGGCCTCGACCTGGACCGACAGCTCGGCCAGGCATCGGATCAAGCTCTCGTTCGCCAAGCGCGCCAGGGACGGTGCGCACTCCGTCACCTGGGATGCCGACGACGTCGTCTCCTCCCGGCACGACGTCACGAGTCGCTATGTGAACCTGCTCGACAGATACCCCTGCGACGAACTCGTCAGCAGGCTCGCGGAGAAGACGGCGCCGCTGTCGTTCAAGGACGCCGGGCCGGTTCTGGCTCTGCTCGACGGCTCCTCCAACTCCGCGCCGCCGGTACCGGCCGGCTGGGGCGCTCTCGCGAGATCCGAGGTCGGCGACATCCTGAACGCCTGCGCCGACCGGCTTGAGCACGGGGAGCACGGAGAACTCGAAAAGTTCCTGCTGAGGCTTGGCCGCCTTCCCATCCCCTGGCCCTCCACCGATGACGAGCAGAACCACCGCCGGGAGATCATCAAAAGAGGGGGGTTGCTCTCGGAGCAGCCGGCCCTGTCATGGGATCTGAAGGAACTCCTCTACGACGTGATCCTGACCGTCGGCTACGGTCCGACGCTCACGCTTGAGGGTGTCAATCGCACCCTTGACGACGCGGGCACGCCAACCAGGACGCTGGTGGAGGCCATGCTGCGCATGAAGTGCGCGCCCGGCGTCGCCTTGAAACTGGTGTTCCGGCTCGACGGTGAGTCGAGGGTCCGCGCGCTCAGGTCGCTGCGGACCGGGGATCTGGTCAGGGCGGCCGTCCGGGAGCCGTTCGACCCGTCGACCCTGTCGACCGTCTGCCAGGAACTCGTCACCCGGGGCAGCGGTGCCGAGGACCCCGAGATCGCCCCGGCGCTGCGCGAGCACGGCTATCTCGCGGCCGCCGTCGAGCAGGCCTTTCCGCACGGGGACGCCCGGCTCAGTTGTCTCCGTAAGCTGCTGATCGCGGCCTACGGGCCGACGCTGGAGCGCGGCTCGTTCGATGAGGTGGTCGGCTCCCCCCTCACGCCGTGTTCGGCGACGCTGATCATCGCCGCGGTGAGCCTGTATGGGCCGGACGCGCCGAATGCCCTTGTCTCCGGGCTCCTGGACCACGCTCGGCTCACCGCCGAAAGCCGGGCCAACGTGCTGAACCTGCTGGCCCCGCGGCCCGACGATCCCCCGGCCCCGAGGCGCTGGTTCCCCGGCCGCGTCCCCCTGTGGACGCACGGGCACGAGCCTGAGGCCGCGCGGCCGGAGCAGCCTCGACCGGCCCGTCCCGGCCATCGGCAGGACGAGCCGCTGTGGCCCATCTGGGCCAAGGTGGGCCTGGGCGCCACCTTCCTCGTCGTGGTAGTTGTCTCCGTCGTCATCCGGTTCTGGTGAGGATCTCTTGACCGTACGACTCACCGCCGAATGGGCGCTGTGGGGCAAGCAGCCGGGCACCCGGGACGGGGACGAGATCCTGGCCTGCAGTGACGGGAGGCTCGGCCGTGACGAGTTCAGCGAGATCATAACCCGGTACGCGCCGGGCACCCCCACGGAGCTGCCCCAGGTGACGATCAGCTGGTTCGGCGGCGGCGACAGCGCTCACCTGGGCCTGGCCATACAGGAGTGGTCCGATGAGCGGGACGGGCTGGGCAGGGACATCGCGATCACTCGATACTTCTGCGTGCCCTACGCGGAGGCCGCCAAAGGGCCGGTCTCCTGTGACGCGCTCTATCACGCGTTCGCCGGCCGCGCGCTTCCGGTGGACGGCCCCCTCCTCGTCGACGTGCCGGTGCTGGATCCGGAGTCGACCGCCGGAGCCGTCGACCAGACCGTTATGGGCGCGGCGGCACTGCTGCTCACCGGGCAGCCGGTCTGCGTGGTGAACGGGGAGGGGGTGCCGATGATCGACCGGCTGGTGTTCTTCGAGGCGGTGGCCGCGCTGCTCCCGTACGGCTTCAGGTCCAGGATGACCGCCTCGACCTGGACCAGCAGCGCGTCACGGCACCGGATCAGGCTGTCGTTCACCAGGCACGCCCCGGCCGGGGCACACTCGATCTCCTGGGGGCGCGGAGCGGAGATCCCCGACGGTCAGGAGGTCGCGCGTGACTACCACGACACGCTCGTCAACTGTGACCGGCTCGGCGAGCTGATCGCGCGGTTCGCCCAGGAGACCCGGCCGAGGTCCATGAACGCGGACGGCCTCGCCGGGATACTCCCGCTGCTCGGCGGGTTCGGCGTGGCACCGGCGCCCCGGCCGCCCGGCCGGGGCGGACCGGGGACGGCGGCCGACGATCCGCCGGCCGTCCGTGCCGACGGCCCCGAGCGCGCCGACCACGACCGGATCCCACACCACGTGGCCCAGCTCAAGCTCGCGACGGCGCGGGCGCGCGAGAGCGGCGAGCGGGTCTTCTCGGTCTTCGCGTCGATGCGGACCGAGGACCTGGTGGACGCCGCGGCGTGGGAACCCGCCGATCCGCTGACCGTGCGGACCGTATGCGACGAGCTGGTGAGGCGGGGCGGGGACCTGGCCGGGCGCTCGGTCGTCGCCGCGGCGCTGCGGCGGTGTGGATACCTGGTGGCCGCGATCCAGCAGCTTCACCCCGGCGATCCGGAGAGCCAGGTCCAGCGGCATCGTGCCCTGTTGACCGCCGCCTACGGCCCGGTGCTCGATCGCCGCGCGCTGCGGAGGGTCCTGTCTCCACGCCCCCGGCCCTCGTCGCCGCCACTGCTCGCGGCGCTGACCCTCGTATGCGCGCCGGATGCCCGTCAGCTCCTCATGGAGGAGGTGTTCTTCACGGTTCTCGACCAGGGCGGGATCACCCCCGCGATCCTCGACCGGATCCGGGAGGGACACGGTGAGCCGGTGCCGGGCACATTCGACGCCGGTGGCATCGGCGGTGGCCGGCGTGAACGGTGACCGCTCCCGGCGGGACGGGGCTCAGGGCTTGCGGGCCACGCCGCAGAATTCCGACACCTCCGGCGGAATCCCGAAGGAGGTGAATTCGGGGCGCCACCGCGAGCACGAGACCACCCCGGGCTCAAGCAGCTCCAGACCGTCGAAGAAACGCTCCAGCTGACCACGGGAGCGAGCCGTGATCGGTGTACCGCCCCGCTGCATGAACTGCCGCATGGACTCGTGCATCGCCTCGCCGTGCACCTCGGCCGTCGGGTGGCCGATCGCCAGGTGGCTGCCGGAGGGCAGGGCGTCCAGCAACCGGTTCACGATCGCCTGTGCCGCGTCGTCGTCCAGGACATGGTTCAGGATTCCCAGCAGCATGAGCGCGACCGGCTGGGAGAAGTCCAGGGTCTCCCTGGCGGCCTCCAGGATGTGGTCGGGGTTGCGCACGTCGGCGTCGACGTAGTGGCAGGCCCCTTCCGGGCTGCTGGTCAGCAGCGCGCGGGCGTGCACCAGCACCAGGGGGTCGTTGTCGACGTAGACGATCCGGCACTCGGGGGCGATCTGCTGGGCGACCTCGTGGGTGTTGTCGACGGTGGGCAGCCCGGTCCCGATGTCGAGGAACTGCCGGATTCCGGCCTCGGCCACCAGGTACCGTACGGCACGGCTGAGGAACGCGCGGTTGGCGCGGGCGGCGTCGACGATGCCGGGAACCATCTGCTCGACCATGTCCCCCGCGGAGCGGTCGGCCGGGTAGTTGTCCTTGCCTTTCAGCCAGTAATTCCAGATGCGCGCTGAATGGGGCCTGTCGATCTGGAGGTCGACCGGTCGCCGGCCGCCGGAGGAGGTGTCGTTCATCGCGGATCCCTTGGCGTCCAGTGAAGTATGAGGGTCCCTTATCTTTCCTGCTCCGCGCCCGCCGTGGGCGACATCGGCCGGTGACAAGATGAGTGTGCGCGCCTGAGAACGCCACTGGTCTCAGAATGCCGCTTCCCGGTCACAAGTCAACGGATCCGTCCGACCTCGGCCGGATGATGCCACCCGGTCGCCCCGCGTGGACCGCCCCGGCCTGTGAGCCCGCGTTCCGTCACCGGAGGGCCCGGCACCCACGCTGCCATCCCACCCCGGGCGGGTTCGAGGTCCGCCGGGTACGGCCGGGCCTCTCGGACAGGCCGTATCCGGCGGCCCGCGGGCCCTCGACGCGGGGTCTGCTCCCGGGGTTACGGTCGAGATCGGAAGTTTTCTGGGGATTGATACCGGCTATCGGGATAACCGCCGCACGCGCGATGCCGGGCCACTCAGGGAGAGGCGGAAAGCGCCGGGCGCCGGCGCCGCGACCGGCACCGCCCCGATGTTCGAGAAGAGCATCAGATGCGATATGAAAAAGCTCAACCTCTCCCGGGTAAACGGTAACGTCTCCACAACGGTGTATTTCAACAATCGCTGTACACAAGAAGAGGAACATTCAGATCCGGAAGCAGGGAGGGGCCGCTCGGTCCGCCCGGCACACGGTTCACGCCGCGCCGGCCACCGGAGGACGACGTGGCCGGCTACGTCTCACGGGCCGTCTCCACCGCGCCGTACCGCTACCGGGCACGGATCCTGATGCGCGCGCCCGTCCACGAGGTCGCGCGCAAGTCCTTCCCGGCGGCCGGCAGGCTGGAGGCGATCGACGACCACACGTGCGTGCTGCGCACCGGGCCGGGATCGCTCCTGGACCTCGCCGTCCACGTGGTCGTCAAGGGCTTCGACTTCCAAGTCCTCGACCCTCCCGAGCTCAACGAGGTCCTTCGCGAACTGTCCGACCGGCTACGCCGGGCCGCGGGCGACCAAGTCTCCACGGGCGCCCCCGACGCCTAGCGCGACGACCACATGCCTTCACCGGGCCGGGCGGTCTCCGTTCCCCCGTACGGGTGAGCGCCGCACACTACGACCTCCGCAGGTCCGGCATGGCCTCGGTGCAGATCCGCTCGAACATGGCGGGATCGACGCCTCCGGGCCCCGGGTACAGGAAGACGAACTCGGTGACGCCGATCTCGCGGTACCGTCCGACGAAGTCGTGGAACGCCTCGACCGAGGCGAGCGGCCGGTCGGCGGTGAACCCGGCGAGGAACGAGCGCCGGATGGTCGACGGGTCGCGGCCCTCCTCGGCCGCGTACTCGTCCAGCAGCGCGGCCCGCCGGGCGGTGGTCCGCACCCCCTCCTGCTCGGACAGCGTGACACCGCGGCGCATCTGGGAGAAGAGGGTTCCGTACGAACTCCAGGTGTCGGCGTGGCGGGCCGCGACACGGAGCGTTCCAGGAACGTGCGCGGCGATCGTCAGGGGCGGTGCCGACTGGATCGGAGCGGGCGCCCGGACCGTGCCGCTGACCCGGTAGTGCGTGCCCGAGTACTCGAACGCGTCGGTGCTCAGCATGCCCCGCACGATCTCCACGTACTCGTCGAACCTCGCGATCCGTTCCTCCGGATCCCAGAGCGGCACCCCGCACGCCGCGTGGTCGGCCGGGTTGCCGCCGGCCCCCAGGCCCAGCACCAGGCGGCCGGCGGACATGTGGTCCAGGGTCACCGCCTGCTTCGCCACCATCGCCGGACTGCGGAAGGGCATGCTGCTGACAAGGGGCCCCAGGGTGGGCCGGGTGGTGGCCGCGGCCATGCCGGCCAGCAGCAGCCAGGCGTCGAATCGCGGCCGGACCGGACGGCCGTCGACGATGGAGCTCCAGACGTGGTCGCCGGCCCACAGGCTGTCGAGCCCCAGCTGCTCGAACCACGCCCATCGGGCGGTCAGCTCCGACCAGGGTTCCGCCTCGTAGGTCATCACACCGAAGGTCGGCGGGTGCTCGGTCACATTTCCTCCACGTGGAACACACCGGACTTGGCCACGCCGCGTATCGCGTCCGGCCGGGCCGGCAGCGTGATGTCCGCCAGCGGGTCGCCGGCCACGATCAGCAGGTCCGCGCGCTTCCCAACGGTGAGGGTGCCGGTCTGCCCGGCGACGCCGGTCAGCTCGGCCGCCGTCTTGGTGGCCGACACCAGCGCGGCCATCGGCGTCATTCCGTACCGCACCATCAGCTCCAGTTCCTCGGCCCCGGAACCGTGGGGCACCACACCGGTGTCGGTGCCGAAGGCGATCCGGACCCCGGCCTGGACCGCCCGCCGGAAGCTGTCGGTATGGGCCTCGACGACCGTCTCGACCTTGGCCAGCATGTGTGACGGCACCGACCCGGGCTGCCGTTCCGCGCGCCGGCGGATCCACACCGGCGCCAGCAGGGTCGGCACCAGGTAGGTTCCCCGGCGGACCATCTCCGCGATGGTGTCGTCATCGAGGAACATGCCGTGCTCGATCGAGTCCACCCCGGCCTCGACCGCGAGCCGGATGCCGCCGGCGGAGATGGCGTGCGCCGCCACGGGCTTGCCCGCGGTGTGCGCCACCTGGACGGCCGCGGCCACCTCCTCGGGGGAGAAGCCCACCGTTCCCGGGCCGCCGTGGTCGCTCATGACCCCGCCCGACGTGTAGATCTTGATCTGGTCGGCGCCGGCCCGCAGCAGCTCCCGGGCCGCTCTCCGGACCTGGTCGGCGCCGTCGACGACGGTGCGGGGATGCTCGGGGTCCGGCACCTGGGTGCAGACGCCGGACAGGGTGGTCTGGTCGCCGTGGCCGGCGGTCTGGGAGAGCGCCGCGACGGCGATTTTGAGATGCGGGCCGGGGAAGAGCCCGCGGTCCAGCGCCATCTTGCCGCCCAGCGGCATCCCGGACAGGTCCCTTACCGTGGTGAACCCGGCACGCAGCATCTTCCCGGCGTTGAGGTACCCCTCGGCCACCCCGAGGCTGTACGGCGTGGCGAGCCGCTCGGCGAGCGTACGCCCGGCGAGCGTCACCAGGTGGACGTGGCAGTCGATGAGCCCGGGCAGCACGGTGTACCCGCTCGCGTCGGTCACGGTCGCGCCCGCCGGCGGCGAGACGTTCCGCCCGACCTCGACGATGATCCCGTCATCGTCGACGACGATGGTCATGTCGTCCACCGGGTCGGCCCCGGTACCGTCGATCAGTCGGCCACAGCGGATCACTCTGGTCATCGGTCGGTCTCCGGTTCGCCGGTACGGACGGTGAGTTGGATCGGGTTTCGGACCAGGTACGCGATCGGGCAGCGCTGCTCGCCCTCGGCGATGAAGTCGGCGATCTCGGCCTGGCTCAGCTCGGCGGCGTCGATCCGCACGTAGGCGGTCAGTTCGTGCGGATGGATCGGGCGGTCGCCGGCCACCTCGAAGAACCCGGCGTCGTTGTTGCGGGCGACCACCCGCACGGTGACCTGGTCGAGCGGCAGGCCGCGCATGGCGGCCAGGCACAGGTAGGTGTGCGTCAGACAGGTGCTGATCACGCCGCAGAGCAGTTCGGGTGAGCTGGGGCCGAGGTTCCAGCCGCCGATGTCGGCGCCGCCGTCACCGATGTACCGCCAGTCGCGGATGCGCAGCTTCCGGACCCCGGTGAGGTCGTCCGCGGTGCACTCCGCGCTGATGGTCTCGTCCCAGTCCTCGGAGGTCGGGCGGCGGCGCGCGGCGTCCCGCATCGCGGCACCCTTGTGACGCAGATGAGTGGAGAGCTGGGCTGACAGTTGGGCTGACACGGTCATGGGGATGTCCCTTCTGGTTTCCCTGAGACGTGGATCGGTCGGATGACGCCGCTCAGCGGTCGGCGTCCGTGTCGCGGGGGGTGTCGGCGCCTGCGGTCGCCGGTGCGGCCGGCCGCGACCCGGTGCCGGTGCCGGTGGATCGTGTGAGCTGCGCCGCCGCCGCGGTCGCCACGTCGGCCTCGGTCACCACGGTGGCCTTGACGTCGGCGCCGCCTCCCGCGACGGTCGTGGTGTCGGCGCCGGTAACCGCGACGGTGTCGGTATCGGTGTTGGTCGTCGTCGTGGTCGCGGCGTCCGCGCCGGTCACCGGGGCGTGGCGGGAGGCGGCGTCGGCCGCCGCGGCGATGGCCCGATACACCCGGCCGCGGTTCGGTGCCCGCACCGGGGCGACGGCCTCGACGAGCCGGTCCTGGACCGGCTGCGGCCAGCGACGCTCGTACTCCAGCCGTGCGGGGCCCAGATCGATGCCGGTCGAGACGGCGCCGCGCCGCCGGGCGGCGGTGGACACCTCGTCCACCACGCCGTTGTGGACCACGACGCCGTAGTCGCGTTCGGCCACCGCCGGCGACAGCAGGCCGGCCACGATGTCGGCCAGCACGTCGGCCGGCGGCCGGGTGTACGGGTTGCCGAGGCCGCCGCCGCCCGCCGTCTCGACGTCGAGGACCTCCCCGGCGTCGAGACGGAGCACGTTGATCCGGCCGAGGTCCTGTTCGGTCGAGGTACCGGGGTTGCGGATCGCGCGGGCCGGCGCACCGGCCCGCCCGCCGTCGAGGCCCCACGGCTGGAACCGCATGCGTTCCATGCCACGGACCGCGAACACGGTGGCGTCGGACAGCGCCCGCAGGGTCAGGCGGATGCCCGCCCCGCCGCGCCATCGGCCGGCGCCGCCGGAGTCCGGGCGGTAGCGGTACTGCTCGACGAGGAGCGGTGCCTCGTGTTCCAGCACCTCGTTCGGGACGTTGCGGAGCCAGCCGCCGGTGTAGCTGGTGCCGTCGATGCCGTCGATGGCGGGCCGGCCGCCGGAGCCGCCGGTCAGCGGCTGGGCCACGGACACCCGGGTCTGGCCGGTGGCCGGATCGGCCGACGACACGAGAACGATCGCCACGGCACCGGAGCTCGCGGCCGGGATCTGGCCGGGCAGCGCCTGGGCGAGGCAGCCCAGCACGCAGTCCATGATCCGGAAGAAGACGGTGGCCCGGACCCCGCACGCCGCGGTGGGGCCGGGGTTGACCACGCTGCCCTCGGGCAGATCCAGCTCGATCGGCCGGACGAGGCCCGAGTTGTACGGTATACCGCGGTCGATCGTGCAGAAATAGTTGACCAGGGCGAGGACGACCATGTAATGCCCCGCCTGCCCCCAGGTGGGCAGGTTGATCGCCTCGTCCGTGCGCGGGCTGGTGCCGGCGAAGTCCAGCGTCACCTGGCGGTCCTGGATGCGCATGGTGCAGCTGATCCGGGTCGGCGGCACGTCGTCGGAGGTGCCCTCGACATAGTCCACGAAGCGGTACTCGCCGTCCGGCAGCCGTTCCACGATGTCCCCGGCCCGCCGCTCCGCCTGGTCGAGCAGGTCCTCGGTCGCCGCGCGGACCGCCGGCAGGCCGTACCGGTCGGCGACCTCGTCGAGCCGGCGCTGCGCCGTGTGAAAAGCGGACAGCAGGGCCTTAAGGTCACCCCAGTTCTGCTCGGGGATGCGGCAGTTGGCCAGGATCGTGTCCAGCAGCGGCTGGTTGAGCACACCCGCGTCGTACAGCTTGGCCGGCGGCACCCGCAGCCCCTCGGCGTAGACGTCGGCGTTGGTCCAGGAGATGCTGCCCGGCACCGAGCCGCCCACGTCGGAGGAGTGCACGAAGCCGAACGCGAAGGCGACCAGTTCGTCGCCGACGTAGAGCGGTCGCCACATCCAGAGGTCGGGCAGGTGGGTCACCAGGCCGCGGGTGCCGTCCGGGTCGTTGCTCAGGCCGACGTCGCCCGGCCGGTACGGCCCGAGCGCGGCGATCGCGGGCCCCGCCGGAATCCCGATCATGAGGTTGCCGGAGATCTCGGTCGGCGCGGCGAACACCTCCCCCTCGGGCGTCACCAGGCAGGTGCCGAAGTCGGCCGTCTGCTTGACGAAGACGCTGAAGCTGGTGCGGGTGATGTTCTCCGCCATCTCCTCGACGACCGCCTGGAAGCGGTTGCGCAGGATCTCAAGGGTCACCGGGTCGCTGCGCAGCGTCTTACCGGACATCGATACCTCCGACGGTCGCGATGATGCTGTGGGTGGGATCGACCACGGCCGTGACCCCGGCCGGCAGATAGATCGTGGTGTCCGGGGCCTCGACGATCGCCGGCCCGGCGAGCCGGTCGCCGGGGCGCAGGCTGTCACGCTGGTACACGTCGGCGGTGGCCGGTTGGCCGCGTTCGATGATCTGGCGCCGGCCGGGTGGCTCCGGGGTTCCCCGGCGGGCACGGGGGACGAACTCGGGCTTCGGGATCTGCCCGACGATGGAGAGCCGGAGGTTGCGGATCTCGACGGGGGTCTCGTCGTCCCGGATCCCGTAGGCGTCGGCGTACGCGGTGACGAACCGTTCCCGCAGCGCGGCCACGGTCGGCGGGGTGTCCGGGGCCAGCGGTACGGCGATGGTGAAGGACTGCCCCACGAACTGCACGTCCGCGCTCGGTTCCAGGACGGTGGCGTCGAGTTGCTCGCCCTGCTCGGCCAGCCAGGCGGTCGCCTGGGCGGCCATCGCGTCGTACAGCTTGGCCAGCTCGTCGTCGCTGATCGCGTCCTGGGCGACGCCCAGGGTGCGGACGAAGTCCTGGCGCAGGTTGGTGATGAGCGAACCGAGGCCGCACAGGGTACCCGGCGACCACGGGATCATCACCCGGCCGATGCCGGTCTCCTGGGCCAGCAGCGCCGCGTGGGTGGGCCCGGCACCGCCGTACGCGACGATCGCGAAGTCGGTCGGGTCGGCGCCTCGCCGGGCCAGCAGGGGCATGAGCTGCGCGTACATCTTGACCGTGGTCACGTCGATGATCGCGCCGGCCACGCGGAGGGCGTCCAGTCCGAGTGAGGCGCCGAGCCGGGTGAGCGCGGCCAGTGCGGCCTCCCGGTCCAGGTGTAGCCCACCCCCGGCGAAGCTGTCCGCGTCCAGCAGGCCGACCGCCAGGTAGGCGTCGGTGACCGTGGGTTCGGTGCCGCCCCGCCCGTAGCACGCCGGTCCCGGGTCGGAGCCGGCGCTGCGCGGCCCGATCTTCAGCACGCCGGAGGGGTCGATCCAGGCCACCGATCCGCCGCCGGCGCCGATCGAGGAGATCTCCACCGACGGGATGATGACGGGGAACTCCTCCAGCCGGCTGTCGGAGGAGTACGGCACCGCGCCGTCGACGATCGCCACATCGACGCTGGTGCCGCCCATGTCGAGGGTGATGAACCGTTCGACCCCCGACTGGCGGGCGGCGGCGACGGCGCCGGTGACCCCGGAGGCCGGGCCCGACAGCAGGGTCTCGACCGGGGCGCCGGACGCCGAGGCCGCCGTCATGATGCCGCCGTTGGACTTGGTGATCCGCAGTGTCGCCGGGATGCCGACGGCTGCGGTCTTCGCGCTGAGCCGCTCGAAGTAGCCGGCCATCCGCGCGCCCACATACGAGTTGAGGACCGTGACCGTGGCCCGCTCGTACTCCCGCTGCTCGGGCCAGACCTCGTGGGACGCCGACACGTACAGGTCGGGAAACCGGCTGCGGATCCAGTGGACGGCGGCCTGCTCGTGTCCCGGGTGGGCGTACGAGTGCAGGAAGCAGATCGCGAGGGCCTGGACGCCGCCGGCCACCAGGTCCGCCACCGCCGAGGTCACCTCGTCGAGGTCCAGCGGGCGCACGATCACTCCGTCCGCGCGCACCCGCTCCCCGATCTCGCGGACGTCGGCGGGCGCCACGAGGCTGTCCGGCCGGACGGCGCAGAAGTCGATGGGGTCGGCCAGCCGCAGCCGCCCGATCGCCAGCAGATCGCGGAACCCGCCGGTGACCAGCAGCCCGGTACGGGCGCCGCCGCGCTGCAGGACCGTGTTCAGCGCGAAGGTCTGGCCGTGCGCGAAGTACGTGATGTGCCGCGGGTCCACGCCGTGACGCGTCACGAGGGTACGGATGCCGGCCATGATGCCCTCGGCGGGATCCGCCGGGATCGACGGGGTCTTCAGAGCGGTGAGTTCACCGGTGGCCTCGTCCATCAGCACCAGGTCGGTGAAGGTTCCGCCGATGTCGATGCCCAGTCGATGTCCGGTCATGCCGATACCTCGCGGTGCATGGTGAGTCCTTTCAACGTCGGGTGCCGGTACCGAGCGCACGCAGCAGGCCGCCGAAGCCGGCGACCGCGACCAGTAGCGCGACCGCGACCACGGAGAATCCGATGAGGATCGCCGACAGCGCGGCCAGGGTCGGGTCCTGCGACTGCTCCAGGTACAGGAACATTTCGATGGGTAGGGTGGATTGTCCGGGGCGGATCAGGAAGATCGAGGTGTCGACCTCGTCGAACGAGGTGACGAAGGCGAACACACCGGCCGTGGTGAGCCCGATGCGCAACTGCGGCAGGGTCACCCTGCGGAAGGTCGCCAGCGGGCCGAACCCGAGGTCCCGGCCCGCCTCCTCCAGGGCGGGGTCGAGGCCGGAGAGCGCCGCGCCGACGATGGAGACCACGAACGGCAGCAGGATGAGCCCGTGGGCGAGCGCCACACCGGCGATGGATCCGTAGAACCGCGGGGTGAGCGTCACGATGAGCACGAACAGCGCGAAGCCGATGACGATCCGGGGCACCGACAGCGGGGCGATGAACAGGGCACGGAGCGCGGTACGCCCCGGGAACCGGTACCGGTCGATGGCGTACGCGGCGGCGGTGCCGACGGACAGCGCGAGTGCCGTCGCCACCCCGGCGACGAGCAGGGAGTTGACCAGGCCGGTACGGAACGGCTCATGCCGGAAGACCTCGCCGTACCATCGGAGGGTCAGGCCGTCGGGCGGGAAGATCCGGCCACCGGCGGTGCTGAACGAGCCGACGAGCACGACCACAAGAGGTGCCAGCACGAACCCGAGCACCGCGGTCAACCACGCCCCGGCCAGCCACCGCCCCGCTCTCACCGTGTTCCTCCCCGGTCTCATCGCGTCCTTTCCCAATGTCATCGTGTCCCCTCCCGCCGGCCGGCCTCGACCCGCCGGTTGAGGACGTTGAAGGTGGCCAGCACGGTCAGCGAGACGGCCAGCAGCACCAGGGCCTGAACGGCCGCGAGCGGCCAGTTGAGCTCGGCGATGTTGGCGTAGATGAGTTCGGAGAGCACCTGCACCCGGCCACCGCCGAGCAGGGCGGGGGTCGCGAAGGCGCTGATGGAGAGCGCGAACACGATCTGCGCGGCGGCCACCACACCGGGCAGGGTCAGCGGCAGCACGACGCGCAGGAAGCGTCGGACGGGGCCGGCGCCCAGGTCGGCGGCGGCCTCAAGGACGCGGTTGGGCAGGCCGGCCATGACCGTCATGAGCGGGAACACCGCGAACGGCAGCTCGACGTGGACGAGCGCGATGACCACGCCCGCCTCGTGGTAGAGCAGGTCCACCGGCGACACCGCGGCGATCGGCCCATTGTCGGCCAGCAGCAGGATCCATCCGTAGGAGCGCACGACCACGGAGACGAGCACCGGCGAGAACAGCACCAGCACCGCCGCCGCGAACCGCACCCCGCGCCGCATGCGCGACAGCAGCCACGCGGTGGGGTACGCGACGAGCAGGGTGAGGACGACGACTTCCAGCGCGATGCGCAGGGTGGTGCCCAGAACCCCCCAGTAGTAGCCGTCCGTCAGGTATCCGGCCCAGGTCGACATGTCCACCGGGGCCACCAGTGCCGCCGTGGACTCGTGCCGCAGGCTGTAGGACACCACGAGCAGCATCGCCGTGACGAACACCAGCAGCAGATACGCCACGGCGGGTGTGATCAGGGCGTACGGCGTCCCGATCCGGCCCCGCCGGGCACGCCGCCCGGGCGCGGTGGCCCGGGGCGGGGTGGCCCCGGGCGCGTCGAGGTCAGTGGCCATCGGAGGACTCCTGCTCGGTGGGGAGCAGCACCGCGGCGTCCGCCGACCAGCTCGCGGTCACCGGGGTACCGGCCTGGATCGGGTGGAGCGTCGGGCGGGTGTCCACGGTCACGCCGACCCCGCCGGCCAGCTCGACCAGATACCGCGTGGTGTTGCCGAGGTAGAGCAGGTCGGTGACGGTGCCGAGGGCCTGGTTCGGCGCCGCCGGTCCCGCCGGCTCGCCGGTGTGGAGCTCGATGGACTCCGGCCGCACCATGACCGCCGCCTGGTCGCCGGGCCCGACCGGGACGTCGCCCCGGCCGGTCTCGACCGTGAAGCCCCCGGCGTCGAGGACCACCTGGTCGCCGGTGCCCGGCCGGACCCGCCCGTCGATGAAGTTCGCCTCACCGATGAACGAGGCGACGAACCTGGTGGCCGGTCGCAGGTATATCTCCGGGCCGGTCCCGACCTGTTCGATGCGGCCGCCGTTCATGACCGCGAGGCGGTCGGACATCTCCAGGGCCTCGGTCTGGTTGTGCGTCACGCACACGAAGGTGGTGCCCAGCTCGCGCTGCAGGTTCTTCAACTCCCGTCGCATGTGCACCTGCAGCTTGAGGTCCAGCGCGGAGAGCGGCTCGTCGAGCAGCAGCACCGGAGGGCGTTTCACCAGGGCGCGGGCGATCGCGATCCGCTGTGCCTGGCCGCCCGACAGCTGGGCGGGGCGGCGGTCTCGCAGGTGCGCGAGACCGACCAGGTCGAGCATCGCGTTCGCCCGCTTCCTGGTCTCCGCCTGGCTCAGCCGTTCGGCGCGCAGCCCGAACTCGACGTTCTCCGCGACCGTCAGGTGCGGGAACAGCGCACCCTGCTGGAAGACCAGGTTGGTGGCCCTCCGGTGCGCCGGCACGTGGGTGATGTCCTGGCCCCCCAGCCGGATGGTGCCGGAGCTGGGTTGCTCCAGCCCGGCGAGCATCCGCAGCGTGGTGGTCTTCCCGCAGCCGCTCGGGCCCAGCAGCGAGAAGAACTCTCCACTGCGGATGTCGAGGTCGACGTGGTCGACGACGATGACGTCGGCGAACCGCTTGCACAGTCGCTGGCACGAGACGGTCGGTCGTTCCTCGACGGTCACGTTCAGCCGTTCCTCGACGGTCATGGATTCTCTCTCCGGTCCGCTGATGCCTTACAGGTGGGCCTTGACCTCGCGGTTCCAGGCATCGGTGTATGTGGCGGTGGCGTTGGCCAGGGTGCCCCAGTCGAGCTGGATCGCCGACTCGACGGTCGACAGCTGATACGTCGGGATCGATTCGTACTTCGGGTCCAGGGTGGCCCCCTGGACGAGCGGGATCGTGCCGGTCCCGGCGGCGTATCGGGTCACCGCGGAGGGGTCGAACATCGCGTTCATCGCCGCGCGGGCCGCGGTCAGCTGCGCCGGGCTGCTGCCCTTGACGATCTGGAAGCCTTCGGGGAAGGCCAGGACGCCCTCCTTGGGGGCGGCGAAGCCGATCGGGTCACCGGCGTCGATCCACGGCCGCGCCGTACCCTGGAAGCCGAGGGTCAGCACGATGTCGCCGGAGGCGAGCATCTTGCGCTGCTCGTCCAGGGACTTGTACAGCGCGCGGAAGTGCTTCTTCCGCGCGGCCTCCGCGAACAGCCGCAGCCCCGGCCCCATGTCGGCCTCGGACCCGCCGGACAGCTTCGCCAGCAGCGCCAGGCCGTTGAGCGCGAACGACGGCGCGTCCCAGACGGCGACCTTGCCCCGGTATCTCGGGTCGAGCAGGTCGTGCCAGGACGTGGGCGGCTCGGGCAGCGCCTTGGTGTTGTAGAGGATTCCCATCGCGTCCATCACCATGTAGGCGCCCAGCCCGTTCGCGGTCCGGTAGGCCGGGAGCACCTTTCCGACGTTGGGCACCGTGGTCTCGTCGACCCGCTCCCACAGATCGGCCTTGGCGCCCTTCGCGAACGCGTCGGGGTTGAAGAAGCCCAGGTTCAGCAGGGGACGGCTGCGGTCGATCTGCGCGGAGGCGACCAGCTTCGGATAGGTCTCCGCGTTGGTGCCCACGATGAACTCGACCGTCAGGTCCTTGTGGGTCTTCAACAGCTCGGCGATCACGTCCCTGGGCACCCGGTCCTGGCCCGCCGCCCACACGAACATGGTCAGCTTGGTGGCGTCCTTCGATCCCGCCTCGGAACCCGACGCGCCGCAGCCGGTCGTGACCAGGCCGACGGCGCCCGCTCCGACCAGGCCGGCGAGTCGCAGCAGGCCCCTGCGGGACAGATCAGCACTCTGAATGGCGAACTCCGGCACAGTGCCCTCCCTCGTACCTCGCTCTACTCCGAGCTCGGTATGCGAGGTAGCGTACGAGGATACAAGCTGGTATACAAGAGCTGTCGAGAATTTCTCCCACGACGAAGGACGGGCCGTGACCACTACCCCGCCGATGGTTGACCCGCACACCGACGCGCCGGACCCCCGCACCTCACCCTTCAGCGGCACCGCGGCCGAGCTGCTGGTCGAATGCCTGAACCGGGCCGGAGTCGACACGATCTTCGGGGTGCCCGGGGACACGGGGGTCGGCCTGTACGACGCCCTGTACCACCGCACCGGGGCCGTACGCCACGTCCTCGGCCGCGACGAGCGGCACGCCGCCGCGATGGCCGACGCGTATGCGCGGGTGACCAACCGGGTCGGCGTGGTCGAGGTCTCCAGCGGCGGCGGCACCACCTATGTCGTCGGCGGCCTGGGCGAGTCGTTCGCCGCCTCGGTGCCGGTCCTGCTGATCACCTCCGACATCCACGTCTCCAGCCGCGGCACCGGGGCGCTGACCGAGATCGACCAGACCAAGCTGTTCTCCGCGGTCACCAAGTGGTGCCAGACCGTGGAGGACCCGGCCGACATCCCGGGCGCGGTGGCCGAGGCGCTGCGGCAGGCGGTGTCCGGCAGGCCGGCGCCGGTCGCGCTGATCTTCCCTGAGAACGTGCTCGACGAGCCGGTGCGGGTGGCGCCGGAGGCGTTCCCGGCCGAGACCGCCGACGACCTGCCTGCCGACCGGCCGGCGGCCGAGCAGGAGTCGGTGGCGGCCGCGGCGCGGGCGCTGGCGCGGGCCCGCCGACCGGCCGTCCTCGTCGGCTCGGGCGTGCACGTCTCCCAGGCATGGCAGGCGCTGGCCGAGCTGGCCGAGGCCGGCGGCATCCCGGTCGGGACCAGCATCCACGGCAAGGGGGCGCTGTCGGACGCGCACCCCTGGCTGCTCGGCGTCGTCGGCGCCAACGGCGCCCGCGAGTACGCCAACGCGTATCTCCGCGAGGCGGACACGGTCCTGCTGGTGGGCACCCGGGCCAACGCCACCGACACCAACAGCTGGACCGGGCCGGCTCGGACCGGCCCGACGGTCATCGCCATCGACGTCTGCGCCGAGCGCACCGGCCGCAACTTCCCCGACGCCATCCGGCTGACCGGAGACGCGCGCACCGTCCTGGAGCAGCTCACCGCCGCGCTGCCCGAGGTCGACGCCCAAGGCCGCGAGGAGCGACGAGCGTGGGTCGCCGCCGAGCGCGCCGCCTGGCGACCGGCCCCGCCGGACGCGGCCACCCGTGCCCTCAGCGTCCCCCGGCTGTCGCCCCGCCAGGTGGTGCAGGTCGCCAAGGAGGTCATGGGCGACTGCCTGGTCATCGCCGACCCGGGCACCCCCACCCCCAACGTGGCCTCGTACTGGGACGTCGACGGGCCCGGCCGGTCGGTGATCGTCCCGCGCGGGCACGGCCCGATGGGGTACGCCATCCCCGCGGCGGTCGGGGCGGCGTTCGCCCGGCCGGGCGAGCCGATCCTGTCCATCACCGCGGACGGAAGCTTCGCGATGTCCTGCGGCGAACTGGAGACCGTCGCCCGGTTCGGCCTGCCGATCATCTTCATTCAGCTCACCAACTACAGCCTCGGCTGGATCAAGATGCTGCAACATCTGTATGAGGGTGAGCGATACTTCGGTGTGGATCCCGGCCCGACCGACGCCGTTCTCGTCGCTCAGGCCAGCGGGCTCCCGGCGGCCCGGGTCACCTCACTCGACGAATTGGCGGACGCTCTGCACCGCGCAAAAACCGACCGGACACCGCTCTACCTGGACGTACCGGTCTCTGACCTGATGACGGAGACACCGCCGGTCGCCCCCTGGCAGGCGGCTCTGGACGGCGATGCGCAGCGGCCGGTGTACTGACGCGATAATCTCATCTGCCCACATCGCGGGCAGGCGACGAACGATGGAGATGGTCCGGGTGAGTTCGGACACGGGGAGACCAGGCATTCTTACGCGCACCTCCGACGAGGTCTACACCCGGCTTCGGGAGGAAATCCTGTACGGCCGCCTGCGGCCGAACGAATCGCTCGTCGAGACAGAGCTGGCCGAGTGGCTGGACGTCAGCCGTACCCCCGTCCGCGAGTCGCTGCTGCGACTCGCGGCGGACGGGCTGATCGTGTCGCGCCGCCGCCGGTGGGTGGTCTACGAGCACACCGTCGACGAGGTGCGCGAGATATACGAGGTGCGGGCGGCGCAGGAGGGCTACGCCGCCCGCCTCGCCTGCCAGCGCGCCACCGAGGCCGAGCTCACCGAGATCGCCGACATCCACCGGCACGCGCCCTTGATCGCGACCCACTCCGCGGAGGAGCGGGTGAGATACAACTCGACCTTTCACGGCCGGATCGTCGAGGCGGCCGGCAATTCCCGCCTCACCGACCTGATCGAACGCAACAGGCTCTTCTACTTCAACAACCGGGTGGCGGCCCTCTACGACGCCGCCGATCTGGCGACGTCCGACCAGCAGCACGCGGAACTCGTCACCGCGTTGCGGGAGCGCGACGAGCTCCGGGCGCAGGAGATCACCATCACCCACGTCCAGCACGCCTTCCACATGATCCTGTCCAAGCTCTACTAACCCCGTTTTCCGCGCGTGCGGCACCGTCGCGGGTCGGACGCCATGCAAGGTCCAGCACTGCGGGCGGTCGTCCGAGGTCGATCGGGGTCACGCGCGGAATGCGGGACCGGCGCTCCATGGCTCCCGGCGTCCCGGCCCCCTGGGCTTGGTGTCTCGGGGCCCGGCACCGTGGGCCCGGCACCCTGAGCACGGCACCGTGGGCCCGGCGTCCCGGCGGTCGTCAGGCGGGTGGGTCGCCCCGGCCGACGCGGCGGGCGGCCAGGCGGTCGGGGGCCGGCCAGTGCACGCCGTACGCCCAGTGTGCCCGCTCGAACCAGCGGATCAGCCGGGCGCTCGGGTCGAGCTGGCCTTTGAGCACCCCGTGCCGGGCGCACGTCGGCTCCACGTGGTGCCAGTTGTGCCAGCCCTCGCCGAGCGTCAGCATCGCCACCCACCGCACGTTCGACGAGCGGTCCCTGGTCCGGAACGGGCGCTCACCGAAGGTGTGCGCGATGGAGTTCACCGACCACGTGACATGGTGCACCACGGCGTAGCGGACCAGGCCACCCCAGAAGAGGGCGGTCCACGCGCCCGCCCACGACATCGACCACAGCCCGCCCACCGCGGTGGGCAGCGCGAACGACAGCGCCGCGACGGCCGGGTAGGCGGCGTCGAACCGCCGTACGTCCGGATCGGCCAGCAGGTCCGGCACCCAGTGCCGGCGGCTGGAGCGGTGACGCGCGGTGTAGAACCAGCCGATGTGGGCGTGGGCCATGCCGCGCAGCAGCGCCAGGCCGCCGTCGCCGTAACGCCACGGAGAGTGCGGGTCGCCGGCGCGGTCGGCGTACTTGTGGTGGCGGCGGTGCTCGGCCGCCCAGAGCGAGACCGGGCCCTCGACCGCCATGCCGCCGGCCAGCATGAGCGCGATGCGCAGCGGCCTGTGGCACCTGAAGGCCCGGTGGGTGAAGAGCCGGTGGTAGCCGATGGCGATCCCGAAGATGCTGACCAGGTACATCACCACCGCGATGACCACGTCGCGCGGACCGATGCCCCACCCCCAGACGGCGGGCACGGCGAGCGCCGGCAACAGCACCGGGAGCACCACGAGGATGACCAGGTACACGGTGCGGCGGCCGGTGGTGACCGCCACCGTCTCCGCTGTGCCCGAGTCCGGCTGCGGAACGGGTGGCGAGGTCACGCTACCTCCCTGTGATCGGTCGTGTACTCGGCGAAGACGATTCGGCTCCTCATTCAACGGCCGCGTCCCCAGGGCACGGCTATGGCTTCCGAGTGACGGAGTCATCACTTAGAGGAAGTAAAACAATCCATACGGTAGCCATCGAGGGATGACGTATCGCGCACCTAGATTGTGGCTACACAATGTGACGATCTATATTCGTTCCGATTTCAGGTGGAAAGGCCCACGGCATGGGTGCTGTCGATCAGGTGACCACGCGCGGCCATCTGGAGAGGTACGGCGAGGCCCTGGCCCGCGACCCGATGTCCGCGTCGGGTCTCGTCCGCGAGTGGATGCGCACCGACTGGCGTGCCCTGTTCGCCGAACTCCGCGAGCGACAGCCGATCTTCGTCACACCCGCCTTCACGGTCGTGACCCGATTCGCCGACGTCGTCGAGGTGCTCTCCCACGAGGAGGTCTTCACGGTCCGGGCCTTCGGCCCACGCCTGGACGCCGCGCTGGGCGGCCCGTTCATGCTCGCCAGGGACGCCACCCCGATGAACTGGCGGGACAAGGGGCTGATGCAGGTCATGCTCGCCCCCGGCGACGCGGCCGACGTGCGCGAGCTGGCCGGCCGCATCGCCGACGAGGCACTCGACGCCGCCTGGCCGCACGGCCGTGTCGAGGCGGTCCACGGGCTGTTCCGCCATGTCGCCCTGGGCGTGTGCGCGAAATACTTCGGCTTCCCCGGGCCCGACCCGCAGACCCTTTCCCGGTGGACCCGGGCCATGGTCGTCGACGGATTCGCCAACTTCTCGGGTGACCCGGAGATCCAGGCCGCGTCGGTCCGCGCCGGGGCGGAGATGATCGCCCACCTGCGCGACCGGCTCGCCGAACGCAGAGCCGCGCTACGGGCCGGCCAGGACGCGCCCGACGACGTCTTCGCCCGGCTCGTCGGCACCACCCTGCCCGCCGGGATGGCCGTCGACGACGAGCGCATCGTGATCAACATGGCCGGGCTGCCCCTCGGGTTCGTGGAGAGCGGTCCCGGAGCCATGGCCGAGGCGGTCGAGCAGCTCCTGCTCCGCCCGCGGGCGCTGGCACAGGCCGCCCTGGCCGCGGCCGACCCCGATCCCGCGCGCTTCGACCGTCACGTCTGGGAGGCGCTGCGGTTCAACCCGTTCTTCAAGCTGCTTCCCCGGCTCTGTGAGCGCGACCACGTCCTGGCCGCCGGCACCCCGCGCCGCACGGTGATCCCCGCGGGCACGGTCGTGCTCGCCGCGCCGGCCTCGGCCATGTTCGACGCGGACGTGGTGGCGGAGCCGGACGAGTTCCGCCCGGACCGGCCCGGCCACCACCGGCTGTTCTTCGGTCACGGTCACCACGCCTGTCTCGGCGTGCATCCCGCCAGGGTCGTCGTCTGCGAAACCGTACGCCGCCTGCTGCTCCGCCCCGGCGTGCGCCTGCTTCCGCAGCCGGAAGGGGAGCTCGTCCGCTCGAACGGGATCTTCCCCGACCGGTTCGTCCTCGGTCTCGGCACCGAAGAGCGGGAGGCGTGACGACGGTGGGCGGACCGAAGGCGCGGAGCATCGCCACGGACGGGGCCGCCAACCGGCTCAGGTTTCTGGCCCTGACCAGCGGACGGCCGTTCTGGGACCTGGTGCAGGCCATCCAGCCGTTGCAGCGCCGCCTCAACGCCTCGCTGATCGACCAGGCGGTCCGCGAGATGCCCTCACGGCCCGAACCGCTGAGCACCATGGCCGACTACACCTCGTGGGCCTCGCTGACCGACCGCACCTACAGCGGCCGGCATGTGCCGCCGGTCGCCGGGGCCGAGGGCCGGCCCACCCCCGAGCGTGCCGCCGACCTGTTCACCCGCGGCGACACCATGATCCCCTGCCCCCGCTCCACCGTGCTGTTCGCCTACTTCGCCCAGTGGTTCACCGACGGCTTCCTCCGCGGCGACACCAACATCCCGCGTGACCCCCGTAAGAACAGCTCCAACCACCACATCGACCTGAACCAGCTCTACGGCCTCCACCGGGCGGCAACCGCCGCCCTGCGCACGTTCGACGGCGGGCGGCTCAAGAGCCGGCTCATCAACGGCGGAGAGTTCCCGCCCCACCTCTGCGAGAACGGCAAGATCAAACCGGAGTTCGCCCCGCTGAGCGTGATCCGCTTCGCCGAGCTCACCGACGCGCAGCGCGACACCCTGTTCGCGACCGGCAGTGACCGGGGCAACACCCAGATCGGCTTCACCATGCTCACCGTGCTGTTCCTGCGCGAGCACAACAGGGTGGCCCGCCTGCTGGCCGGGCACCATCCACGCTGGGACGACGAGCGCCTGTTCCAGACGGCGCGGAACATCCTCATCGTGCTGCTCATCAAGCTGGTGGTCGAGGAGTACATCAACCACATCACGCCCTATCACTTCCGCTTCACCCTGGACCCGCGACTGTCGGCGATGCTGGCCCGCGCCCCCTGGCACCGCGAGAACTGGGCCTCGGTGGAGTTCAACCTGGTCTACCGCTGGCACAGCCTGATCCCCTCCCACCTGTCGGTGGGCGACCGCGACCTGCCGATGGCGCAGACCCTGATCGGCGGCGCGCTGATCCCCGAGCCCGGCCTCGGCCGGCTCTTCGAGGACGCCTCCCGCCAGCGCGCCGGCCGCATCGGCCTGTTCAACACCGACCCCCTCCTGCGGGAGGTGGACGTGGCCAGCATCACCGACTCGCGCACCCTTGACCTGGCCCCCTACAACAGCTACCGCGAGCACTGCAGTTTCCCCCGGGTGCGCGGCTTCGAGCAGGTCTCCGGCGACGAGAGGGTCAGTGGCGCGCTGCGCGAGCTCTACCGCGGTGTCGACGACCTCGACCTGTACGTCGGCCTGTTCGCCGAGGAGCCGGGAGCCCCCGACGCCATGCTGCCGCCGCTGCTAACGAAGATCATCGCCATCGACGCCTTCTCCCAGGCGCTGACCAACCCGCTGCTGGCCCCGCGGGTGTTCAACGCCGAGACCTTCTCCCCGCACGGGCTGCGGATCATCGCGGCCACCCGGACGCTCTCGGACGTACTGCACCGCAACATCCCGGAGGACCCGCACCCCCGCTTCGTCAGCATGAGCCGGCGGGCGGAGTCGTGAGCGGGGAGACCGACCCCGTCGCCGGGCTGCTACGCGCCGCAGCCCGCGAGCTGGTCGACATCGGGGTCACGATCCATGAGGCGGCCGTCCACACCACGGCCGCACTCACCGACGTCGCCACGCTCGGCGCCCTGCCGCGTGCCCCGGCAGCGGGCTGCCTGGCCCAGCGCGCGCTGTTGCGCGCGGTCACGAACGGTCAGGGGTTCGGATACGCGCTCGCCGGCGGCCGGCTGGGCACCCTGATGGCCAAGCTCGGCACCATGCTGGGCGCGGAGAGCCTGGCCGTGCGGGTCCTGACCACCTCGCTCCGGCTGCGCATCGCCGCCGTCGCCCTCGACCACCCCGAACTGACCGGCGACCCCATGCTGGGCCGGCTCATCGAGGCGACCGCCGCCGACCGCGACCTGGCGGCCATCCGCGCGCTGCGCGCCCTGCTCAAGGACCGCGGTGCGGTGCGCACGCTCAGCGGACTCGCTCCGGTCTTCGGCGAGGTTCTCGCCCTGCGGGCCCTGCTGGACGAGAACCCGCTCAACGACGACGCCGCCTGGTTGATCGCGACCGGAGGAGGTTACGCCACCGCCGACCCGATCACCGGCGTGAGCAACAGGGCCGTCGCGGTCCTCGACACGGGGGAGGGGGCCGCGCGCCGCACCGACCTGACCGCCGCCGAGTCCGCGCGACTGAGCACGGAGGGGTCGCTGCTCGGCTTCCTGCACAACATCAGCGCGGTCGGCACCACGGGGCGGATGATCATCCAGAGCGTCAAGGGCCCCGACGGGGTGGTGCGCCACGTCGTCCAGGTGCCCGGCATGCGGGCGGGGCGGCCCGACAACGACTCACCCCAGGACCTGCTCGGCGCCTTCAGCAGCGCCGTCCTGGACAGCAGCCCCTACAGCCGCGCCCTGGCCAAGGCCGTCGGCGACTATGGCCTGCCCCAGGGGGCGGAACTCGCCCTCATCGGGCACAGCGCAGGCGGCGCCGCCATCATGAACCTGGCGCAGGACGCGGGGTTCTGCGACCGTTACACCGTCACCCACGCCGTCGCCGTCGGTTCGCCCGTCGACTTCAAGAGACCCGCCGACCCGCGCACCTGGGTCGCGGTCATCACCAACCAGCACGACATCATCCCCACCCTCGACGGGCAGGGCGCGGGCGGCTGCTTCGACCTGCATCCCGACTGGTACGTGGTGGACTACTTCGACTCCACCCACCTGTTCCCGCTCTGCCACAGCATCGAGCACTACATCGCCAACATCGCCGACGACCTGCCCGAGGCCCGTGACCAGATCGACGGGCGGCTCGCGCCCTACCGGGGCCCGGTGGTGCGTGCGCAGGCCTACCAGCTGTTCGACCGCGTCCCCTACCCCGAGGGTTTCCCTTTTCTCACCGTGTCCACCTACCCGGTGGACACCCCGCGGGGGACGGTCGAGCTGCCGATCAGGTGCCAGGACGGCAGCGCCCTCACGGCGTACTTCGCCGTGGACCCGGCCGCGACGGACGCCCTGCTCGAAGGGACCGGCCTCGGCCCCGCCGTGCGGGTCGCGGGTCGCGCTCTCGTCGCCGTGCACACCTCCTGGAACCGGCGGACCAGTCTGGGCGACTACCGGGAGTTCCACCTCGGGATCGTCGTGCCCGATCCGTGGCGGCCCGGGTCGCCGCGTGTCTGGCCCGACCTGCTGCGGGGTGCCGAGCGGCGGCGCTCGGGCAGCTTCCTGACCGGCTCCGTGGTCGACACCGACGCCGTCTCCGCCGTGGCGCCGCAGTTGTGGGGCGGAGAGCCGTACCTGGCGCCCCTGGAGTTCGAGCTCACCGCCAAAGCCACGCGCATCGTGGTCGGCGACCTCGACGACCGGCTGCTCACCTTGTGCGGGCCTCTCGGCCCCGGGTTGCCCGCGAGCGACCGCGACCTGGTCGGCTACGCGCGCCACGCGGACAGCACGCTGCGCTCATGCGTGCGGACCCGCGGCCTGGGACGGGTGCATCCGGCGCCACGGGTGCGGTTGACCATCGGGCGGACGGCTCATCCGCTGGCCCGTCAGCTCCGCGAGCTGGGTCTCGACGGCGCCCGCCCGCTGCTCTGCCTGTCGGCCACCGCCCGCCAGACACTCCGGGGCGCATGCGTCCCGGTCCTGACCACGTGACCACCCCTCCGTCCGCCCCCCAACCGCCTACCCGCTCGACTATCCGATCCGCCTGACCGCGACCGTCCGGCTGTCTGATCCGCTGGTCCACCTGACCCACCTGACCCACCTGATCCACCTGACCTGTCTACCTACCTGACCTGCCTGGCCGCCTGGCCCGCTGACCGGAGGACCGGATGCCCGCCGTACCCGAAGGGATCGTCGGCCACGCCGCGGTCCTGCAGTCCGATGCCCGCGCGCTCGTGGAGTGTGCCGAACGTCTGCGTGCGATCGAGGCCGGGCTGGAGGCCGGCGGCGTCGCGCCACCGTGGCTGCGCGAGGCGGTGAACGCCCACCTCGCCGCCTGTGCCGCGGCCGTCGCCGATCTGGCCGAGGCCGCGGCCCGGCTGCGCCGCTACGCCGAGCGGGCGCGCTCCTGACACGCCCGCTCCTGACACGCCCGCTCCTGACACGCCCGCTCCTGACGTGTCCACCTATGCCGAGCGGGCGTGCTCCTGACGTGCCCGTTCCTGAGGTGCTCGCCTATGCCGAGCGGGCGTGCCCCTCACACGCCCGCTCCTGACACGCGCCGCCGGTCGGTCCGCCGCCGGTCAGCCCGCCTCGTGTACGGCTCGGGCCGCGCTGAGCCCGGACTCCAGCGCGCCCTCGATCCACGCGTGCCACAGCGAGCAGTGTTCGCCGGCGAAGTGCACGCGGCCCTCCGGTGTGATGATCGCGTCATGCAGGCTGGTCTGCTGGTGCGGCTCGAACAGGGCGAAGGCGCCGGCCGCGTAGGGGTCGTCGTACCAGGCGTGCGTGACGCCGAACTCGAAGTGATCGTGAATCTCAGGGTGGATCTTGGCGACGTCCTCAAGCGCCTGCTCGACCCGTTTCTGCGACGACATCGCGCCCCATCGCAGGGCGTCCTGCCCCCAGGTGTAGCTGGCCAGCAGGATTGAGCGCTCCTCGTCGCGAGCGGAGTGCGAGGGGTAGCAGATGCGCCGGATCGGCAGGTCGGTGACCGTGGTGCCGCCGACGATGCCGTCGGTCCGCTCCCAGAACGGCCGCCGCACCTGGAATAGGATCTTGGTGGAGGCGTTGTAGTTCAGTTCGCGGATGGCGCGCTGCTTGCGGCGCGAGAAGGCGGGCCTGGTCTCGATGTCGCGCAGCACCGAGAACGGAACCGTGCAGATGGCGTAGTCGCCGGTGAGCGTCGTCTTGCCCGAGCCCGTTCTGACGTGCAGGGTGACCGAGTGGTCGTCCTGCTCGATGGCGGTGACCTCGTGGCCGAACCGGACGTGCTTCCTGAGCTCGTGGTAGAAGGCGGTCGGCAACCGGTCGGTGCCGCCCTCGATCTCCTGCATGTCCTCGAACGCCCGCCCGATGATCTCGCGGAACTGCTCGATGACCGCCGCGTTGAGGTTGGCCTCCCGGAAGCTCATGACGCCGTACAGCTCGATGGCCCCCTCGGAGAAGCCGCGCTCGCGCAGGAAGCTGCGGATGGAGTAGCGGTCGTACTCGGTGCAGATGCGGTCGAGCGCGTTCTCGCCCTCCTGCGCGTACAGGTCGTGGATCTCCTGTGTGGCGCTGCGCCACAGATCCTCGTAGGTGCGGCCGCGCTCGTGCTCGGCCAGCCCGAAGTCGATGATCTCAGGGTTGCCGTTCAGCTCCTTGATCGTGGTCCTGACGCCCTGGATGTACGCCAGGGTGTTGGGGTTGCCCATGACGAACGGGCGCAGGGTCAGCCCGAACCGTTCGCAGTAGGCCAGCGTGAGGTCGTGCACGCGCGGGATCCGCATCGCGCCCGCCTCGGCGTACAGGCCGGGCGCGAAACCGCGGAGGGTGAGCACGCGTCCGCCGACCCGCTGCTGGGCCTCCAGGACGACGGGCTCGTGGCCCTGGCGCATCAGCTCGTAGGCGGCGACCAGGCCGGCCATGCCGCCCCCGATGATCAGCACTCGCTTGCGGGGCAGGCCGCCGGCGGTCAGTCCGTGCTCGGCCGTCGCGACCAGGTCCGCCGGCACTCTGAGGTCGTGACTCGGCCTGGGCGCTCCCGCGTCAACCAGCTCCGCGGGCATGGCAGAACCGAGTGCTGTCGACATCGACTGGCTCTCTTTCAGGGGGTCACACTCCCTTGTCGTTACCTAAAGTGACTTTATGATTGCCATAGGTAATGGAGTTTGCAAGGGGTGAGCCGAACTTGTCTGCCTTGTGTTACGCCCGAAACTCCGCGTGACGACGCTCAGCCGGAGTCTCCTCCGAGGTCGCGGAGCCGGAGTGATCGATGTCCGAGCGCTTCCGCCCGCTTTAGTCGATCATGATGTGGATGCCGGACCGGCCTGTGCCGCCGGGGCCGGTGGTGGCGACGCCCCCTGTTCCACGCGGTTTTGGACAGGGGCGACGGCGTGCGCTCGGAGCCGGTCGCGCCGGGCGAGACGTTCGCCGGATGTCTCAAGGCCGGAGCGGACGAGCTCGGCGAGCCGGTGAGCGCGGGCACGCGGCGTTCGTCGGGACCGCGCCGCCGTGGAGGTCAGGAGAGGCAGCCGACGTGTGCGAGGGCCTGCTTCAGCAGAATGCCCTGCCCGCCGGACATCTCCTGCTGCACCATCGGTGACGCGGCCTCCCGGGGGGTGAACCAGACAAGGTCGAGGGCGTCCTGCCGGGGACGGCAGTCACCCGCGACCGGGACGACGTAGGCGAGGGACACCGCGTGCTGCCGGGGGTCGTGGTACGGCGTGACGCCCTCCGCCGGAAAGTACTCGGCGATGGTGAACGGCTGGGGGGAGGCCGGGACACGGGGCAGGGCCACCGGGCCGAGATCCTTCTCCAGATGGCGCATGAGCGCGTCCCGGACGCGCTCCCGGTGAAGCACGCGGCCGGAGACGAGGGCGCGGCTGACCGCTCCGTCCGATCCGATGCGCAGCAGCAGGCCGACGTGGGTGACCACTCCGGTGTCGTCGACCCGGACCGGCACGGCGTCGACGTAGAGGATCGGCATCCGGGCACGGGCCGACTCCATCTCTTCGGGAGTAAGCCAGCCGGGCGTGGTTTCGGTCATTTCGGTCATTGATCGATCGTACTTCGCGGCCGGGCCGACCGGGCGTTGCCGGCCGTGCCGACACGACCGCGGATTGTCGCGATCAGCGCGCCTGCCCGGGTCGCACCGGGTGACCGGCACCCGCGTGGCTGAAGTACTCCGCCACGATCCGGGTGTGCAGCGGGAAGGCCAGCTCCCGAGGCCCGTCGATCAGCAGCCACTCCGTCGTCTCGGCGGTGGACACGACCGGCGGGAGGGTGGCCGAGCCGATCCGCGGCCCCAGGGCGAAGATCAGCACGGTGCCGTCGGGGGCGCTGAGCACGTCGAGGAGCCGCACGTCGTCGGCGTCGACGACGACACCCGTCTCCTCGTGAAGTTCCCGGACGGCCGCCCGCTGCCAGGACTCGCCCACGTCGATGAAGCCGCCGGGCAGCGCGAGCCCGCCGCGGTGCGGTTCCACGTCACGGCGGACCACCAGCAGGCCGTCGTCCACCGGCAGCACCATCACCGCGACCGGCAGCGGGTTGAGGTAGCCGGTGTTCCCACAGCCGGAGCAGGTCCGAGGCCACGCCTGGCCGGGGGCGAAGGGCTTACCGCAGAAGGAGCAGTGCGAGTTCCTGGTCGTCACAACCGTGAGACTAGACCCGGCCGGGGCGAGACGCGGCACGGTGTCACGGCCGCCGCGGGGAGCGGGTGTGCCGCCGCAGGCGGTCCGTGATCGCGGTCCGCGCCTCCTCAAGCGGTGCCAGCAGGAACGCCAGATGGTCCTCCTGCCCGTGCCGGTGGTGGACCTGGCCGGGCCAGAATCGGCGGCTCCGTTCGACGATGTGCTCGGTGGCCCCGTCGACGAGGGTGAGCATGTACCGCGCGGTCTCGGCGTCGAACCGGTCGTAGCCCTCCCCCACGGTGACGTACACCGGTGACGTGTGCGCCATGATGGGGCGGTGCCACACGTCGTGGTGGCGGCTGACCTGGTCACCGGGCCCGTACGTACGGGCCGCCAGCCAGGTGTCCTCCGTGATCTCCACCTCGGCGGTCAGGCGCAGGTGCCGCGCCGGCGCGGCGGCCCGGTGCGTGGCGACGACGGCGCCGTTGGCCACGACCTCCAGCCGGTCCACGTCGAAGATGGACTCCACGTCCGCCTCGACGAGGACCCGGTCGCCGGGGGAGACGGCGAGCTGGGTCCCGGCCGGGCCGCCGTTCACGGTGAAGGTCACCAGCGGCCCGCTGGTGACGAACGTGTCGCCGTCACGGATCCCGTCACACCACGCCCAGTAGTCGAGGTCCCGCCCGGCGGTGCGCACGTAGGTGCGGATGAGGCCGATGGGCACCTCGCTGCTCATCTTGTCGGTGCCGCCGACCAGGGGGATGCGGTAGCCGCAGTTGAGGTAACGGTAGTACTCCTGGATGTTGTACGGGTCGTAGGCGATCATCTCCACCGCGTCCAGGCGGCCGGTCGCCAGCAGGGCGGCGGCCTCCCCGTTGGGCACCGGGAAGTGGGCGAGAACCACCGTGCCGCCCTGGGCGTGGCACTCGTCGGCCCATCGGGACAGCGTCGTCTCCAGGCCGCCGCCGAGGTCGGACTCCTCCGCGCCGCCCGTGCTCCACGGCATGATCGGGCGGCGCAACCCCAGCAGGTTGATGTGCCCGAGCATGTTCGTGCGGTTCTCCTGCCCGGCGAACACGACCGTGCCGCCGTCCGCGGAGGTGTGCGGCCGCCCGGTGAAGTCCTCGATGTTGGTGTAGAGGTGACCCCACTGGCTGAGCAGCAGGTTGACGACGTGCACGTCCTCACCGCGCGCCTCCATCTCCGCCCCGAGGGTGGAGACGAAGTGCACGTGCGTGTCCCCGCTGAAGTAGCCGCGCGCGGGCATGTCCGCGATACGGCGGAGGCGGAGGACGAGCTCGCGCTGCCCGGGTTCGACCGTGACGACCTCGCGCACGGGGCGGTACTCGAAGCCGCGGGCGACCTCGGCGACGACCTCGCCGAGCGGCAACCAGCCCTCGCAGGAACCGTCGACGTAGGCGTAGGTCTTGGCGCCGAGCCGGACGTCGCCGCCTATGTCGAGGTTCCAGGTGTTGCCGTCGGAGTTGATGTGCGCGTGGTGGCCGTACGGGGCGACGGGTATGCCGTCGAGGGTGTGGAAGTGCACGCGGCACGGTATGGGCTCGCCGGTCTCGTCGTCCACGACGGTCGTCCGCACCCAGGCGCGGCCGGTCTCGGTGAGCTCCAGCGTCACGCCCGCGCCCACGTCGAGCCGGCCCGCCGTGAGCAGGTCGCCCCACACGCAGCTGCCGAGAACCCGCTCGCCACCGCGCACGGTCAGTGTCGCCGAGGGCACGGCCGTGACGCGGACGTAGGCCATGTCGTCGCGAGCCCGGGCGTCGCCGCCCCAGCCGACGGTGTCGTGCGCCGTGTCGCCGGAGTCGTCGACGACCCGGTACGCGTACGTGGCCAGGCCGCGGTCGACGTCCACCGCGAGGCTCTCGTCGACCGGCGTGCCCTCGACCCTGAGCAGGACGTTCTGGGCGACCGTGCGGCCGAACGGGTCCTCGTCCAGGTCGCTGGTGGTGAGCGCGCCGACCAGCACCCCGGTGGCCAGGGGCCGGATTTCCAGGCTCGCGATCACGCGGCCGGGGTGGGGGTTGCGCCAGGGCCACAGGTAGAACCGGTACGGCAGGACGTACGGCGAGCGGGCCTGCGGATCGTCGATGTCGACGTACCGCGCGCCGGCCGCGTCGTAGCGGCCGTGGGTCCGGTGCATCAGCTCGTGCCGGCTGTCGGGCAGTGCCAGGAAGGGCGTCTGGCCCCAGTCGAGCGGGATCGCGCGATCGGGCCAGTCCCGGGGGGTCGGCCCGATCTCGAAGCGCTGGCGTACCGCGGCGCGCGCGCTCGTGCCGTCCGCGTAGTGGATGACGTACTCGGCGCAGGTCTGGCCGATGGGCCCGCCGTCGAACAGGTCCGAGTCGAGGAGCGCGTGGGCGAAGATCAGCCAGTGGGCTCGCCGGTCGATCCGGACCCGCACCGGGGAGGAGCCGGGAGCCGCGTTGACGAAGGCGGGCCTGTCCGGGTGGCCGGCGTCGCCGAAGTGGAACGGGATGCCGTGGAGCGTGCGTTCGCCGAGCTGGACGGAGCCGGGGTCGTCCAGGACGGCCCGCCCGGCGTTGCTCACGCCGGACAGGTTCACCGGCAGGTAACCCGCCGGGGCGTCGTGCTGGTGCGGTCGCATGGTGTTCCCAGGGTCAGGGACCGGGAGAGGCGGCCGGGACGGGGGCGCCGTCCCGGTCCTCCTCCCCGATCTCGGTCAGGCGGTCGTATGCCCGCGGCCGGCGGCGGCGCAGCCGCAGCGCGAGCAGCGGGCCACCGAGCAGTCCCGCCGCGGCGAGCCCGAGCAGCACGGCGTTCATGGTCGTGTCCATGCCGCTCAGCAGGGAGAAGTTCGTCAGCACCAGTACCAGCACCGTGAGCAGGCCGATCAGGCCGAGCCCCGGTGCGACGGTGCTGCTCCAGAGTCCGACCTGTGAGGCGTTGGCGCGCAGGTAGCGGATGACCGCGGCGCAGCAGAGCGCCCACAGGCCGATGATGCCGACGAAGCCGAGGGCGCTGCCGCCGCCGAGCAGCCCGAGGTACGGGTCCACGCCGGTGACGGCGCAGCCGACGACGACGACCAGGGCGATGGCGGACTGGAGGAGGCCCGCGACCCACGGCGACTTGCGCACCGGGTGGGTACGGCCGAGCACGCCGGGGAGCAGCTCGGATCGCCCCATCGCGTAGAAGTAGCGGTTGGTGGCGTTGTGCAGGGCCAGCAGCGCCGCGAAGGCGCTGCCCAGCAGCAGGATCTGCATGATGTCGGTGAACGGGCCGGGCGTGTACGAGCCGAAGAGGGAGGAGACGAGGTTGACCGGGTCGGCGTTCGCCGCGTCGCCGATCTGTGACGGGCCGTAGGCGGTCACCACGATCCAGGTGATGAAGGCGTAGAACAGGGCGATGAAGGCGACGGCGACGTAGGTCGCGCGCCGCACGGTGGAGGCTCCGCCCCTGGCCTCCTCGCTGAAGATCGCTGTGGACTCGAAGCCCATGAAGGCGCCGAAGACGAGGGCGAACATCGCGCCGTTCTCCGGGCGCAGGACATTTCCCGGGTCGAAGGAGGTGAGGGTGAACCCCTGGGGGCCGCCCTTGGCCAGGACGTAGCCGGCGAGGATCACCAGGACGAGCACTTCCAGGACGAGGACGACGCCGAGCACCCGGGCACTGGCGTGGATGCCACGGAAGCCGAGCCAGGCGACCAGGACCAGGGCGACCAGGGCATAGGACCACCAGGGCAGGTCGAGGCCGAAGTAGTGGTTGACCGTGTCGCGGGCGTACAGGCCGATGGCCCCGTACGTGCTGATCTGCAGGGCGTTGTAGGCCACCAGGGCCAGGAGCGCGGCGCCGGCGCCCGCGGGGCGGCCGATGCCGCGTGTGACGGTGGCGTAGAAGGCGCCGGCGTTGCGGACGTAGCGGCTCATGGCCATGAAGCCGACGGCGAACAGGGCCATGACGGCGCCGGCGACCAGGTACGCGCCGGGGACCGCGCTGCCGCCCTTCATGAAGTGCAGGGGGGCCACGGCGACGATGAGAGTGAGCGGCGCGAGCGCGGCCAGGACGGTGAGGACGAGGTCGCGGACACCCATGGCATCCCGGGCGAGCGGCCCTGCGTCCACCCGAGGTGCGGGTGGGGTGGTTGTGCTCATGTGGCTGTCACTTTCAACGAGCACCGGTCGGTGCGATCAGGACGTACGTCTTCGGCGCGGGCGTCACGAGCCACTGCCTCGCGTTCATTCGCCGGTTGACAGGACGCTAAGGCAGGTATCCCGGTGAGACGAGTGGATCCTTCGCACACCGTCGATGCCGGCGCTGGATGAAAGAACCTGCTCCGGGACGGTTTCACGGTGTCGGCGGGTCCTCGACCCAGTGCAGGGCGAACCACAGCTCCATGCGCGTGTGGGCGTCTCCCAGGTCCCGGCCCAGCAGCCGGGAGATCTGGGAGATGCGGTTGCGCACGGAGTTTCGGTGGATGCCGAGATCGTTCGCGGTGCGGTCCCAGTTGCCGTGCTGGGCGAGCCAGGCGCGCAGGGTCGTCAGGAGGTCGGCGTCGTCGCCGGTACGCCCGGCGCGCAGCGAGCGCAGCACGCTCTCGGCCCAGGCGTGGGAGGTCTCGGGGTCGACCACGGCGAAGATCCCGGCGGGCGCGTCGTCCGCCCGGACCGGCGCGCCGCGCCGCACCGCGAGGCGTGCCGCGCCCGCGGCCTCCCGCGCGGCCGTCCGCAGCCCGGCCCACGGGTACACCCGGCTGGCGCCGGAGAGCCAGCCGGTGCGCCGCACCTCCGGCAGTATCGTGCCGAGATCGACCTCGGCCGGGCAGATCGCCAGGACGGTCCCCGGGGTGACGGAGACGAACGGGGTGTGCAGGAGGGACGCGGCGGCCCGTCCGTCGGCCGGGTGATCCCGCTGCCCGGTGGGCGCGGGAAGGCAGTGGACGACCCGCCACCGGTCCTCGGCCGTCTTGAGCAGCCTGGCGGCGGCCTCGCCGAGGTCCTGGCCCGGCGACAGGGTCGCGTCGACCACGAGGGCGGCGATCTCGCCGGCCGCCCAGGAGTCGGCGGGGGCGGTCAGCAGCAGCGGCAGGACGGAGGCCGCGACGGCGACCACGGCCCGGCCGGTCATGTCCAGAGGGGCCTGGGTGCCGACGGCCAGCGCGTAGCCGGACGGCAGCGGCCCGGGGATCCAGTGCACCAGGACATGCTGGTCGGAGGCGGTCACGCTCGCGCTGGCCGGACCCGTCCCCGCGCAGACGCGGTTCAGGGCGGTGCGAGCCGCCTCGTCGAGCCGGGGGCTGCCGCCGGACCACGAGCGGTCGCGGTTCCGGTCGACCATGAGGGCCCAGCCGCCGACGTGCGAGGCGAGGCGTCGCAGCGTCGTGCGCAGCGCGCTCGGACCGGTCGCCGCACCGGTGAGATCACGCTGCGCCTCCGTGAGACGTCTCATCGTCGCCATCTCGCCGGCGAGCATCTCGGCGTAGAGCAGCTCTCCGACCGATTCGAAGGGCAGGGTGGGCGGGACCTCCAGGAGCGGGAGATCATGGGCGCGGCAGGCGTCCACGAGCGCGGGGGGAACGGTGTCGTGGACGGGCGCCACGCCGAAACCCACCCCGCTGACCCCGGCGCCGGACAGGGTCCGCGCGTAGGCCGTCCAGCGGTCGGGGGTGTCGACGAGGTTGGTGCCGGCGAGGAGGAGCAACTCGCCGCCGCGGAGGTACGGCGACGGATCCGACAGCTCGCTGACGTGCACCCAGCGCACCCGCCGGTCCGTCAGGTTCTCTCCGGCGAGGACGCGCAGGCCGAACCTGTCGACGAAGGTTTTGAGCGTTACTGGCATGGCACGACCGTCCGAAGTCCCTCACAGCCGATCTTTCCGGCCGGCCCCCGGCCTGGTCAGGGGCTACTTCGAGACTGCCACAAACACTTTGATGGTCGGTTCCACGGTCACCCAGTCGCCGCGGAAGCCCTGGGGTACGTGGAACGCCTCGCCCGGCCCGAATTCCAGGCGGTCGCCGTGCTCGTCGACGAGGGCCACGCGGCCGGCGAGTATGACGCAGATCTCGTTGTAGGGCCAGCTCTCGAACCGTACGGCGCCGGGTTCGCCGGTCCAGAACCCGCCGGTGTAGGAGGTGGCCGCGCCGCCGAAGGAGCGGAACTCGGTCTCCTCCCACTTCTCGGAGAGCACGTGGTAGTCGGACAGCGGCGGGACGACGGCCTCGCCGTGCCGCTCGGACAGGATCTGGACGTCGTGGATGCTCATGCCCGCTCCGTGAATCGGTCGAGGACGTTACGGGTGATGCGGTCGACGAACACGTCACCCTGTGCGAGGGCGTTCGACCACTCCGTGGTGCCGCCGTTGAAGACCTCTCCGGCGCCCCGGGTGAAGGCCGCGATCATGCCGGCGCCGCGCATCTGGCCCTCGTGCACGTAGTCGGGTAGATCGTCCCCGAGGTCGGCGTTGTACGCGTAGACCTCCTCCTCGGGGCCGCCGAGGGGCGTGCGGCCACCGAAACGGTCCTCCTCCCCGCGGACCGCCGGGCAGAGCGCCAGGATCTCCAGGGTGGGCGGGGCGCCGTCCTCGAAGGTCGGATACGGCAGGCCGCGGCGGAAGGTGTACTCGACGGAGTCCACCTCGAACGCCGCGAGGCAGGTCGGGGCGCCGCCGAGAAGATCGCCGTAGTACAGGTCGGTGCCCTCGAACGACCAGTGCTCCGGCCGGTACACGGTGAAGCCGCCGGACGAGCGCGGTGTCGCGGCGCCGTACCGGTTGTAGATGCCGCCCATGCCGTTGAGGCCGATGGTGGTGGCGCCGGGGCGGCCGACCGACTTGGCCTCCCACACGGTGGTGGCCAGATGGGGGGCCGCCGCCGTCTCGGGGTCCAGCGACGGCAGCCGGTAGCAGTACTGGGTGAGCCCGTCGTCGCTGAGCCGTACCTGCCACTGGTAGTTGCCGCCGAAGCGGGCCAGGCCGCCCCCGGCGTCGACGAAGGCGTCGATCGCGTCGCGCATGCGCCAGGACCAGTACTCGTCGTGGCCGACGACCACGACGCAGCGGTACTCGTCGAGCGCCGCCGGGTCCTGGTGGAGGTCGTGCTGGACCAGGTAGTCGAACTCGTACCCGGCCCGCTCGGCCCAGAGCACGAAGGGCCGTTCGTACGTCGCCCAACCGGCGTCGGAGTGGTGGCGGCTGTAACCGGACAGCCGGGCCCACTCGTACGCGGGGTAGCGCGGAACCCACCCGATGCCCGGGGTGTGGGTGTGGCACTCGCGCGGCACCCCGGCGGGCTTGCGCAGCATGCCGCGGGCGATCGGGCGCCGGGTGGACGACACCGGCGAACCGGCGTCGTTGCGCGGGTCGTCGCCCAGGCCGCGGTAGTGGTTGGCGCCGCCCCAGTCGTTGTAGGCGAGCATGGTGCTCGTCGTCAGGACGAGCGCCATGTCCTTTCGGCGCCCCCTCGGGGCCTTGACGACGAAGAAGTGCTCGCGTTCCCACAGCTCCCCCTCGGGGGTGCGGGCGGAGACCACGACCAGGTAGAAGCCCGAACGCCAGTCCTGGGGGATCTCCAGTGACAGGCCCACGGGCCAGTCGCACCCGTTCGCGTAGGCGTCGTCGGGCGTGGGGTACGCCTCGCTGGTCAGGCCGTCGCGCCGGAACACCGTCTCCGGTTCCGCGCCGTCACGGATGATCTCCAAGGAGAACTCGGCCGCGGTGGAGCTGAGGTGGAAGTCGACGGTCTCGCCGGGCAGGTAGGAGAACCGGTCGGTGTAGCTCCAGACCTCGGTGGCGCCGGGCTCGGCGTGGGCCCGCTCGGACGGCCAGCCCCTGGGTGACCAGGCGAACGCCGGGGCGACCCGGCTCTCCTGGGCCGTGCCGCCGCTGTCGGTGTGGTTCATCGAAACTCCTTGAGCGTGGAAACCCGGCCCTTCAGGGCCGGGAGGAAACGCGGCACGGTGCCGCGCGGTCCGGTAGCCTGTCCGGCGGTGGCGATAACCAAGTCACCGGACGCGTGGCCGGTTGTTTCCTCGCCGCTGGGCTGGCGGAGAGGTAAAACGCCTGCGGAGCTGGTGTAAGACCCCAACGGAAGATCCTTTCGGGCGGGCGACCGGCGGTGAAACAGGAACCCTCACGGGCGACCGTGGGAATCCCCGCCCTTCAGGGAGGGGAGGAAGTCAAGGGGTCTTCTCCGTGCTGGTGAGTGCTCACGGCTTGCTGAGAGCCATGAGGGAGATGAGTTCGTAGGCGACGTGTGAGGCCGCGACGGTGGTGAGCTCGGCGTGGTCGTAGGCGGGCGCGACCTCGACGAGGTCGGCGGAGACGATCTTCGCCCCGGCCAGCCCCCGCAGGATCATGAGCAGCTCGCGGCTGGTCAGCCCGCCGGCCTCGGGGGTGCCCGTGCCCGGCGCGTGTGCCGGGTCGAGCACGTCGATGTCGATGGAGACGTACAGGGGCGCGTCGCCCACCCGCTCCCGGATGCCCTCGATCACGGCGGCCACCCCGTACTCGGCGACGTCGGTCGAGGAGACGATGCCGAAGCCGAAGGCGGCGTCGTCCTGGAGATCCTGCTTGGCGTAGAGCGGGCCGCGAATCCCCACGTGGGTGAGGCGGGAACGATCCAGAAGTCCCTCCTCCGCGGCGCGGCGGAACGGCGTGCCGTGGGTGTGCGGGGCGCCGAAGTAGGTGTCCCAGGTGTCCAGGTGGGCGTCGAAGTGCAGCAGCGCCACCGGGCCGTGCGCCTTGACCACGCTGCGCAGCAGCGGCAACGCGAGTGTGTGGTCACCGCCGATGGTCATCAACCGGGCGCCTTCGGCGAGCACCGCGTCGGCGGCGGACTCGACCGTGGCCAGGGCCTCCCCGATGTCGAACGGGTTGACCGCCACGTCGCCGTAGTCGGCCACCTGCTGCACGGCGAACGGTGACACGTCGAGTCCGGGATGGTACGGGCGCAGCAGCCTGCTGCCCTCGCGGATCGCGGCGGGGCCGAACCGCGCGCCCGGCCGGTAGGACACTCCGGTGTCGAACGGCACGCCGAGCACGGCGATGTCGGCCGAGGCCACCTCGTCACGACGGGGCAGCCGGGCGAAGGTGGCGAACCCCGCGTAGCGGGGGATCCTCGAACTGTCCACCGGGCCGATCGGGACCTTGGGGTCGTTCACGTGCTGCTTCCTCTCAGTCCAGGTTGGCCGTGACGCGCTTGACCACCGTGGGGTTCCCCATCGCGTGGAGCGACAGGTCCTTCGGATCGCCCGCGTCGGCGCTCTCCGGGCTCGCCGGCTCGCCCGGGTGCTCGCCGAGCGCGCCGGTCGCGGGATCTTCGGCGTCGTACGGCGATCCGGAGCCGTGGACGAGCAGGCCGTCGACGAGCCGAGGCAGCGGAGAGGTAGGTGCCATGGCCGCAGCGTAGAAGCACGGTGAGGGGCAAGTGGTGGTCTGAGTGCACAGCCCGCCCCCGTGTTCAGGAGGAAACGCCCAATTCCCTCGGACCTCCGGTGGTCGATCTCATGATCGAGGCCGTAGGGGTTCAGCGGAGCGCGCGCTGTCCGGGTCCGGTGGCCGAAGGTGCCCTGCTGAGCCCGAGGGCGAGGGCGGGGCACATCTCGGTGGCTCGTAGCGCGTCTCTCAGCAGCCGCGTGGGCAACTCGGTTCCGGTGAGCACCGGGTAGCCGAACACGTCCAGCTGCACGACATCGGGAACGAGATGGCCGCAGAGGCCGTGGCCGACACAGCGAGACCAGTCCACGGTCAGCCGCAACCCGGACTCCCGGCACTCCTCCCCGGGCACCGGCAGGAGCCCGCGCACGGGTCGGCCACAGCCGCCCTTCGCGACGTGCGCGGCGACGTCGTCGCTGAAGACGTCAAGTGCCGAGAGGAGAAATCTGGTTGTGCCGTCCGGATGGTGGCAGGCCCCTCTGCCCCGGACGATCCCGCTCCCCTGCGTGATCGCCGCCAGGGCCTCGGCGCCGCCGCCCGAGGCCAGGGAGGAGAAGGACCGGGCGATGGCGGGGAGTCCCATGTGGCAGGGCCCGCACTGCCCCGCCGACTCGGCCGCGAGATAGTCGGCGACTCGGGCGACCTCTCCCAGCGGGCACGTCCCCTCCTCCAGGGGCATGATGATTCCCGCCCCCAGCGCGGCGCCGGCCTCGATCATGGACTGGCGTGACACGGCGACCGTGGCGGCCTGCTCCGGGGTGAGCCACGCGCCGTGGTAGCCGCCGACCATCACGCCTTGGCCCACGTCCGTCCCGCAGCGCCGTAGCACCTCGGAGAGCGGAACGCCCGCCGGGGTCTCCACCACCGTGCGCCGCCGGCCGGGCCCGGTCACGGTGAGCAGAATCGTGCCGGGTTCGGAGGGGGTTCCAACGGCGCGGAAGTCCTCGGCTCCGAGTTCGGCGAGAACGGCCAGCTGGGCGAAGGTCTCCGCGTTGGACAGCAGGGTCGGCAGACCGCCGACGCCACTTTCGGCGGCCCTCACCTTCCGGCCGGGCGGGATGGGCGCATCCCCGTTGATCCCCCGGACCAGGGCGCCGCTCTCCCCGGTGATGAACCGCTCGGGCAGGTGGACGACTCTCGCGGCGGGGACCACGTTCGCCTCCTGGATCGCGCTCAGAAGCGAGTGTTCGGCGGCTCCGCCGTCGGTCACGCCCACGACGATCTCCCTGGCGTCGAGCGCTCGGGCGGTGAGCACGGCCCCGCTGAGAACCAGGTTCGGCGTCCGGGCGAGGAGCGCCTTGTCCTTGGCGCTGGCCGGCTCGCCCTCGGTCGCGTTGATCACCACCACCGGCCGGGTGTCCCGGCTGACGGCCGCGTCGGCCACCGCCTTGAGCTTGCGGGCGAAGGGGAAGGCGGCACCTCCGCGACCTCGGAGGTCGACCTCTTCGGCCAGCGCCACCAGCTCTGACAGGGAGAGCCGGGGCGGCGGCCGGTGGTACCGGCGGTGGGCGGTCAGGTCGAGTCGCGGTAGATCGGCGAGGCCGTGAAAGAGCCGTGCCGGGCCGATACCGACGACCTCGACCTCGACAGGATCGCTCATCTGTCGCTCCCCGTCCATAGCCGTGCCTCCTGCTTTAATTCGGCCCAGAACTGCTCGTCCGGGATGGCGTGCGGCTCCGTGTCCGGAACGTGACGGGTGACACGGCCGGTACCCCGTCCCCCCGGCCGGCGGACCACTCTGCGCCGCCGCGCCGAGAACACGAGCCTGACGAGCGCCATGACGACGACCAGCCCGAGACAGATCACGTAACTGAGCGTCACCCAGTCCTTGGGTGCCCGGCCGGCATTCAGGCCGTGGAGGATCGCGACCGGCCAGCAAAGGTAGGCGGTGACGTGCAGAACCCGCCAGGTCCAGGGACGCGCCCCGCCGATGAACCTGCCGCGGGCCACCCCGGCGGCGAAGGCGAAGATCATCAAATCGCTCGCGATCGTACCGAGGCCGAGCCAGAGGGCGTGCTCCTGCCGGCCGCCGAAGGGTATGGCGACGTCGAGAACCGACGCGTGCCGTTCCAGCACCTTCAGCAGGGCGTGCACGCTCAGGAAGCTCAGCGACACGACCGCGGCGGCCCGGTGCGCCGACTGGGTGAGGATGCGTAGCCGTACGGGGGTGAACCGGCCGGAGGCCGCCAATCCCGCCACCACCGCCGCCGACAGGCATACCAGTGTGAAGACTCCGGCGTAGAACTCCAGGAAGGCCCGCAGGCGGATCACGGTGGAGGCGCCGCCCGCGGTGGTCCCGTCGGCGAGGACCGCGACCAGGGCCGCACACAGGAGTACGGCCCGCAGTACCCTCCAGCGCCGGGGTGTCCCGTGCGCGACCTGCCTGGCGAGTTGGCGATGTTGCTCCATGGGCGTCCTCCGTGGGAGTCCGGCACGATCAGGAGGGTTACGGGTCAGGCGAGGCGGCCGGAGGGATGTGAGGTCGGCGCGGGAACGGCGGAGTCCGGCCCGAAGTTGAGCAGTGGATCGCCGGAGTCGACGCGAAGGCCGGAGCGGTCGGCGTAGAAGCGGCCCTCGGCGGTGTGCAGGGTCCAGCCGCCGATCCGAGTGCCCTCCAGCGACAAGGCGTGCTCCCCGCTGAGCAGAGTGAAGATCACCGCTGCCCGGCCCCGGGCCGCGGGGCCTCCGCAGGGGCGGTCGGTGCTGATCCGCCCCAGGTACTCCCCCCGCTCGACGAGGGCGCCGTCTTCGAGGTCGGGGACGTCGGCCACCTGGTAGTACTCGGAGACCATCCCGTCGGGGTGGATCAGGAGGAGCATGCCCCGGCCCGGCGACCGGGCACAGAGCCGGTAGAGCCTGCCCGCACCGGACGCGAGGACCCGGCCGTCGCCTCCCGCGAAACGCAGGCCGGACACGTCCGCCGTGGAGCGCACCGTCCATGACTGGCCCGCACGCCAGGGAAGCGCCAGCCCGGCGGAGGTGTTCCCGCTCTCGGCCGTGGCCCTGTCGTATCGCTCAAGGAACGGCCGCTGGTCCTCGGGGATCACCGTCACGGGCGCCCGCCGTACGAGCCGGGTGAACTCCCCGGTGCCGGCCAGCGTGATCCGCCAGGTCTCCCTGGAGCGCCGGGCGACGAACAGCGACGAATGCGGCATGGCGTCCATGCCCGCGGGGGGCGGGACGGCGTATGTTCCGAACGCCCAGCCTCCGGCTCGATCGATCCGGACCAGACGCACGTTGGGCCGCGGGACATCCTGAATGCCGAAGGCCCTGCGGACGAGCGTGGCCCGCTGCTCGTTGACCGTCGCCCGCACCTGACGTATCAGCGATGTGGCGGTGACCGGCCGGGAGACCTTCGCGGCCTGAGGGGGCCGGGTGCCCACGCCCTGCCGCCGTGTCCCGGGGACGGGGGAGTCCCCGCTGACCTGCTGCTGAATGATGGCGCACAGCGCGAGGCCGACCAGAACGGCCGTGAGGCCACCCAGGCGGCCGACCAGGTTGGCCAGTGGCAGCATCGAGCGGCGACCGGTGGACGATCGCGGTATCAACGCCTCAGGCCGTGGGAGAGCTGGGGGGCGAGGGCCTCATCCGGGGCGGATGCCACCGTCGAATGTCGCATCACGGCTAAGTCACCTCCGAAAGGTCGACTTGACAGACCGGCGGTGGGCGATTCGCCGCCGTCACCGGTACCCGGCCAGGATGCCGCTCCCCGGGATAAGGGGGCGCTGCGGTGATGCTAAAACTCGGCTAAGGCAGGCCGGTCGGAGTGCCGAGACGGACGATGACCTCGGCCCCGCCCTCCGGTGAGGCTCCCAGGTGGACCGAGCCCCCGGAGGCTTCGGCGGTGCGGCGGACGATATCGAGACCGAGGCCTGTGGAACCGGCGGTACTGACTCCGCGTGGCAGGGGGTTCCGGCCACCGAACCCGGGGCCGCTGTCACTGATGATCAGGCGCGCGGTGCCGTCCGGCTGTTCCAGGGTCACGGCCAGGGTGACCCCCTCGGGCGTGTGGTCGAAGACGTTGGTCAGCAGGGCGTCCAGGCACGCCGACAGCTCCATGGCCCCGACCTCGACCACAACCGGCTGCTCGGGGACGCTGAGGTGGATTGAGCGATACTGCTCCTCGGCGAGCACGGACCAGAAGGCCACCCTTCCCGACACGACCGCGACGGCGTCGCAGCGCGGAGGGCCTGGCCTGGCCGGGCGCCGCATGTCGTTGATGAGCTCGGTCACGGTCCACTCCAGGATGTCGGCCTGATGGCCGATCCGCCTGGCCTCCTTCGGGTCGCGCAGGGACTCCGCCTCCAGGCGGAGCACCGTCAGCGGAGTGCGCAGGCGGTGGGACAGGTCGGCGGCCGACTCACGTTCACGGGTGAGCAGATCCGATATCCGCGCGGCCAGGTGGTTGAGGCCGACGCAGACATCGCGGATCTCCAGCGGCCCTCCAGGGCGGACCCGCGCTTCCAGGTCTCCGCGAGACAGCCGGTGTGACAGGTGCGCGAGCGTGGTGATCCGCCGGACCAGGGAGCGCGCGAGCCAGTCGGCCAGGAGCAGGCTGACCGCCAGCAGCCCCACGCCCAGCAGCGCGAGGATCGTCCATGCCCGCCCTACCCCGGAGCCGAGTTGCGCGTCGGAGACGAAGCTCCGGACGACTGCGGGACCATGCGTCCCGCCCAGTACGGCGACCAGGATCTCCTGTCCGCCCGCGACGACGACGGTTATGCTCCGGCCGCGTTCGGCGAGCCGGACCGCCGCGTCTCGCGGAGCGGGCGTCCCGCTCGCCGTGCCGTCCGGCCACAGCACCGTGAGCGGATAGGCGCCCGTCTGCGCGTGCTGGAGCGTGATCTCCACGGTCTTCCTGTCGCCGGTCGCGACCGTCGGAGCCAGGGAGTGGGCCCGTACCGTGGCGGCGCCAAGCGCACGGGTGGCCGCGACATCCCTGACCAGGAAGGCCAACGGGGCCAGGAAGGCCACCAGCACCAGCGACGCGGTGGCACCCACCAGGAGCGTGATGTACCGCCTCATCGGGACGGATCGACGATCTTGACTCCTGATCCGCGTATCGAGCGGAGATACCGAGGGGCCGTGGCGGTCTCCCCGAGCTTGCGGCGTAGCCAGGCGATGTGGACGTCGATCGTTTTGTCGGTACCGCCGAAAGGCGTGTGCCACACCTCGGCGAGGAGCTCCCGCTTCGAGACCACCTGTCCGACGCGGACGATCAAGTAGTACAGCAGGTCGAACTCCCTGGGAGACAGTTCCAGTGTCCTGCCGTCCAGGCACGCCTCGCGAGCCTTGAGGCTCATGCGCAGACCGCCGACCCGTACCGGCTCCTCCTCGGAGTTCTCCCCGTGCCCCCGGCGCAGGACCGCGCGGATCCGCGCGTTCAACTGGCTCGCGCTGAACGGCTTGACCACATAGTCGTCCGCGCCCGCGTCCAGCACACGGACCATCTCCCGCTCACTGTCGCGGGCGGTGGTGACGATGACCGGTATCGAGGTCACGGCTCGGAGCATGCGCAGCATCTGGGAACCGTCCAGGTCGGGCAGTCCCAGATCCAGCACCACCAGATCCGGGCGTCCCTCGACCACCTGCCGGAGACCTTCCGCCGCGGTCGGCGCGGAGGACACGGCATGGCCGTGCTCTGACAGCGCCCGCGTCAGCGTGGTCCGCACCGATGCGTCGTCTTCCACCAGCAGCAGTTGAACCATGCCACAACAAGCTAGACCCAGTCGACCGAAATGGTGGTCTTATGCGTGACTTATGGGTTCTTGGCGAGAAGCTATGGATGGGTATGGCACCCTGGCGTGGTGTCCAGCCGCGCGGCGATCGCCATTGTGACGTGGACGGCGACCGCGATCGGGGCCGTCGGAGCCGGGCTCGCCGCCCTTTCCGCGCTCGGTGTCGGCATCACGGACCAGACCGTCACGCCGATGAGCATGGCCCAGGTGCAGGCGGCGCTCGCCGAACCCTTTTCAGCCATCCCCCGTGCTTCGCGCACTCCCCGTCCCGTGGCCACCCCCCACGCGCCGAGAACTGCCCGCGTCCGGCCGACCCCGAGGCCCGCCCTCGGCGTCCGACCGGCCGCCGAGGTGACCAGGAGCCTGAACTCACCGGGAGGCAACGTGATCGCCCGCTGTGAGCGGGGCCTCGCCTACCTGGTGTCCTGGACGCCCATGCAGGGCTACAGGGCCGACGACGCCAGACGCGGTCCGGCAGCCGGCGTCTCCGTCCACTTCGAGTCAAGTGATCGTAAGATCGAAATGATCATCAGCTGCCGTGGCGGGCGGCCCGTGGCCACCGTCGGCACCGAAGGCCGCCGGCACCACGAGGACGAGGGGTGGGAGCACGGCTGATCGCGGGCCCAGCCGAGGGGATCTTCGGCGTCGGACGGCCGGATCACCGTCCAGTCCGCCCTGGCCGAGACGGTCACCCAGTGGGCCGCGTCATGTGAGGTCTCCCGGCGGACCGCGCCGGCTGACGCCTTACCCTCCTACCGGACCGCCTCGCCGGACGGCACGTCGGCCAGTCCCAGTTCCGACCGGTAGGGCAGCCCCTCCCAGTCGCCGCGCGTCGCGACGGCGAACGCCCCCAGGGTCACCCCGCGCCGCAGGCGCCGGTCGACGTCCAGCCCGTCCAGGAGCCCCGACAGGTATCCCGCGACGAACGCGTCACCGGCGCCGATGGTGTCCACGGCGGTCACGGGGACCGCGTCACGGTGGACGCTGCCGTCAGGGGTGTACGCGGTGGCGCCCTTGTCGCCGTGTTTGACGACGACCTCGCGCACGCCCAGGTCCAGCAGTGACGACACGCGACCGGCCTCGTCGTCGCCCGGTGCGACGAGCGTGAGCTCGTCGTCGGAGGCGATGACGATGTCGAGGTCCGAGGTCAGCTCCAGGAACGCCCGGCGGGCCTCCGCCGCGGTCCAGAGCCGGGTGCGGTGGTTGACGTCCAGGCAGACCCGCACGCCCAGCTCGCGGGCGTGACGCACCCCGGCGAGCACGGCGGCGCGGGGGCCGGGCCCGAGCGCCATCGTCACCCCCGTGACGTGGAACACGGCCGGCGGCGTGGGGGAGCCGTCCAGGGCGGCCAGGACATCCCCGGAACCGAGGTGGCTTCCGGCCGAGGCCACACGGTGGTAGTCCACCCGCATCACCCCGCTGAGCCGCTCCTCGAACAGGATGATCCCGGTCGGGGCGGAGGTGTCCGTACGGAGGAACCCGGTACCGACCCCCTCGGCCCGGAAGGTCCTGCGGATCAGCGCGCCGAACTGGTCGTCGCCGACGGCGCCGGCGTAGCGGACGTCGTGCCCGAGCCTGGCCAGCCCGATGGCCACGTTCGCCTCGGCTCCGGCGACGCTCAACCTGGCGGTTCCGCCGAGCAGGACCCGTCCGTCCGCGCGGAGGCAGCCCAGGGCCTCGCCCGCGGTCACCACATCAGTCACCGGTCGTTCTCCGTCCTTCGGTCCATACCGTGCGGAAGTCGTCCGCCCGGTCCGTGATCGTCTGCCGCGGTGGTGACGTCCCTGCCCGGTGCGTGGACGGCGGCGATCCTGAGCACGGGGTCAGCGCGCGTGGTGCGCGGGGCAGTGGTGGCCGGAGACCGGAGCGGCTCCGCGGGGAGAGGTCAGCATCTGCTGGGTGACCTCGGACAGAATGCTGCGCATTCCCGATTCCGCCTCATCCGCATTCGCCTCGGCGATCGATCTCGCGACGAGAAGGTGTAGTCGCAGTGATTCGGGGGTCGGGTCGTCCGGCACCAGGTGGTGCACCATTCGGCCGGTGAGCACCGCGGCTATCGTGCTGGACAGCGCGGCGAACATCTCGTTTCCCGAGGCGCGGAGCAGCACCGAGTGAAAGGCGATGTCGTGCTGAAGATACGCTTCGGCGTCTCGTGGTCTGCCGGACTCCTCAAGCAGCGCGGCAAGGGAGAGCAGTTCTTCGCGCTGTTCGGGGGTGGCGAATAGCGCGGCGTTGTGGGCGGCGACGGGCTCGACCGCGATCCGCAATTCGGTGAGCGACCGCAACTGTGCGTCCCGGTCGGCGCCGGCAAGGCGCCATCGGATGACCCTCGGGTCGAAAACGCTCCATTCCGTCCGGTCGAGGACCGTGATCCCGATACGCCTGCGCAGGCCGATGAGGCGCATCGACTCAAGCACCTTGAGGGTTTCGCGGAGGACGGTTCGCGAGGCGTCGTGTTCAATCTCGAAATCCTCCGTACGAAGGATCTGACCTGGGTGGAGGATGCCCGAGACTATTTGCTGGCCGATCACATCCAAAATGTCGTCCTGCAGGGTTTTCCTGACCATGCCGCCCCTTCCGTAACGCCGCCGTCAACAACTCTCGTGGTGTTTTTCCCACGCGCTTACGGCACGTGAGAATTTACCGGGAGAGTGAACATCTTCATCATGCATCGCGGACCTGAGGGAAAAGAATCGCTCTGACGAGCCGATCTGCACGGAGAGGATAGCAAGTGTGGCCTCCGTGAGATTCGCCCGCTCTTCACCGCTCGCCGGGCTCGCGGGGAGCCGTCTTCCGCGACCGTGGTCCGCTCGGGCGCAGGCGAACGCGCCCGCCTGTCTCCGAGCCGGAACGTCTCCCCGCCGGGCCGGGCCCAGCGGAGAGATCCCGCCGCGTCGTCCGGAGCCCCGGGTGCGCGCGAGCGGGGCGGTCCGGGCCGCGACCGCCCGTGACCTGCGCGATCAAGGCCGGGTGGATGCGATGACATCAAATCGTTATTCATCATAAGTATTACTAATACTATAGTCCTGAGCGTCGCGATAGAGCAGAGAGGGGCAGCCATGCCGGATCGGACGCGTCTCGTCGGTGAGGCGAGGTTCGACGTTCTCCCGCTGCCCGAACGGGACGTGCTCGGGGAGGGCCCGTGGTGGTCGGTGGCCCAGCAGTGCCTTTTCCGGGTGGACATTCTCGGCAGGAGGGTTCACAGAACAAATCTCGACGGGGACCGTGCCGAAAGCTGGGCGACCCCTGACGAGGTCGGCTTCGTCGTGCCGAACGAGGCGGGCGATCTGCTCATCGGCCTGAGGGACGGCCTCTGCTGGCTCGATCCCGAGAGCGGTGAGACGACACCGGACACCCCTGTCGAGGCCGAGCGCGGAGACTACCGGATCAACGACGGCAAGACCGACCGCCGGGGCCGGGTCTGGTTTGGCACGATGCACCAGGGCGAGACCGAAGGGCACGCCTCGCTCTACCGATACGACAGCCATGGTCTCGGCGCGGTCATCCGCGGGATCACGACCTCGAACGGGCTCGGCTGGAGCCCGGACGAGACGGTGATGTACCACACGGATTCGATCTCCCGGCGGATCATGGCCTACGACTTCGACGCGGACTCGGCCGAACTCCGAGGCGGGCGGCTCTTCGCGGAGGACCCCGCCGGCTATGTGCCGGACGGGCTCACCGTGGACGGCGACGGCTGCGTCTGGGGAGCGAAATGGAACGGTGGAAAAATCGTCCGCTACGCCCCCGACGGGCGCGTGGACCGCGAGTTGACCCTGCCCGTCTCCCGCCCGACGAGCTGCATGTTCGTCGGCCCGGACCTGCGCACCCTCGCCGTCACGTCGGCACGGCCGGCACCGGCCGAGGGCGCGCGAGAAGAACTGGCCGGATCGGTCTTTCTCGTCGAGACCGGCGCGCAGGGGCTTCCGGAGCGCCCGACGATCATGCCGTCACGGGGTTCTGAATCGTCCCACCCCCTTTCACCGTCACAATGAACCAAGGGATTCCCATGCACAGAAAATCCTTCAAAGGTGTCACGCTGCTTCTCGCCGCGGCTGTCGCCCTCGCCGGTTGCGGTGCCGACGTCGAGACGGACGGCGGCAACGGGAAGGTGGAGCTGAGCTTCGCCAACTGGCAGTGGCTGGAGCCCGGCAGAGGTGACCGGCTCTGGAAGAGCATGCTCGAATACGAGAAGGTCAACCCGAAGGTCAGCTTCAAGAAGGTCTCGGCGACGCGCGCCGAGTACGAGAAGACCGTCCAGACGCAGATGGGGGCGGGCGGAGGGCCGGATGTGCTGATCGTCCCGCCCGCCCTGCTGCACCAGCTGGAGGCCGCGAACCTGCTCGTCCCACTCGAAGGCGTCGCGGACGACCCGCACATCGAGAAGGAGACCCTCAAGGGCAAGCGCCTGGTCTACACCTGGGAGGTGGTGAACTTCGGCTTCTTCTGGAACAAGAAGCTGCTCGCCCAGGCCGATGTGAAGCCCCCGACCGACATGGCCGGCCTGCTGACCGCGGCGAGTGCGATCACCAAGAAGACCGGCAAGCCCGGCTTCGCCGTCCGCACCTCGACGGCCGAACTGAACCCCTGGTGGGCCGACTTCGCGAGCTGGCCGTACGGATTCGGCGGCGGATGGTCGAAGGACGGCAAGCTGACGATCAACGATCCGAAGAACGTCGAGGCGGTGACCGCGCTCAAGAAGCTCTACGCCTCCGGGGCGATGCCGATCGGCGACGACGCGTCCACCTTCCGCTCCCGTTTCGCCAACGGTGAGATCGGCATGATGTTCGACAACGCCTCGGTGCTCTTCACGATCCTGGCCGGAAACAAGGAGCTCACCTCCGAGGACATCGGTGTGGCGACCCTGCCCTTCCCCACCGACAACTCGTCGCAGATCACGAACTTCGTCGGCGTCAACAAGAACTCCAAGCACCAGGCCGAGGCGATGGGCTTCATCAAGTGGCTGGGCTCCCAGGAGGGGCAGAAGGCCTCGGCCGAGGGGGTCTTCCCGACGCTCAACGCCACGGCGGCCGCTCCCCCCGACGACGTCGCCGCCGAGTACCCCTGGATCAAGGTCTATCGCGAGCAGGCGAAGTCGGCACTGGGCTCGCCCTTCATTCCCGGGTTCGAGCTGAGCACCCCGCAGATCAGCACCGTGGTGATGAAGGCGATCGAAAGCGTCCTGGTGAACAACCAGGATCCCGCGACCGCGCTTGACCAGGCGCAGAAGGCCGCCGAGGCAGTACAACGATGACGATCACCGGACCCGCCCAGACGCGAGGCGTCGTCATCACCCCCGCGGAGGCGGCGAACGAGGGGGTCGACCACATCCTGGACAGGCTCCAGGGTGTGGGCGCCAACGCGGTCGCCGTCTCCCCCGGCGTGTTCGTGCCGGGCACGGCCGAGGACGGCGTGCGGGAACCCCCCCTGGACATCGACGGGGAGGCCCGGGTTCTGGACCGGCCGCTCTGGGGGCGGAAGGTGCAGTACCTCAGGGGATTCTCGCCCTACGTCGCCGACCCGGACGTCTGGCGGGACGTGCCGTTCGCCCCGCCCGTCGCCGCCCCGGAGGAACTGCGCGTCGACTACGCGGAGGCGGTGGTGAACGCCGCGCGGCTGCGCGGCATGAGCTCCTTCGTCGTCGTCAGCCCGACGGTCCTCCCCGGCCTGCCCGGTGGGCAGTCCTTTACCTCCGGCCAGACCCAGGGGCTGGAGGAGGACCTGGTGGTCCGGGTCGACGGCTCGACGCCCACGCGCTTCATCGCGGGCCAGGGGTGCGTCAACAACCCCCGGGTGCAGGCCCTCGTCAGGGCGCGGCTGACGGACACCCTTGAGCACTACCCGGCCGCGAACGGGCTGTTCATCGACTGGGCGGAGTACACCTGCTATCTGCCCGAGGACATCTTCACCTGTTTCTGCCGGCACTGCGCCCGCGTGGCGGCCCGGAACGGATTCGAATGGGATGAGCTCCGAGCCGGTGTCACAGAGATCTTCGAGGGGTTGCGCGATCTGACGGACCGGGACCTCCTCCGGGTGATCGAGGGGGAGCCGGTCTCGTTGATGGACGGCCTCGCGACGCTCGCGGGCGTGCCGGAGCGGGCGCGGGCCGCCGCGAACGAACTCCTGCGCTTCAAGGCGCAGAGCGTCGTGGCCTTCTACGCCTCGGTCCGGGACCTGGCCACCGGGCTCGGCTCGCCTCTTGAGATGGGCGCCAACGGCTTCGCGCCGCCGTGGAACGCGGTGACGGGGGCGGACTTCGGTGCGCTCTCGTCGGTGCTCGGCGCCGTACGGTGCAAGCTCTTCACCTTCCACTGGCCCATGATGACCAGGTGGATGGGGGAGTGGCTGGTCGAGCGGAGCCCTCGGCTCTCGCCTCGACTCGCGCTGGACGCCACGAAGGCGCTCTACCAGGTGCCCACGTCGGCGGAGGAGGGGCGGAAGGGCCTGGAGGACTACACGATGCCCGGTCCGGACCAGCCGCACCCGATCACGATGTCGGCCCTGACCGCCAAACTCGTGGAGGCGAGACAGCAGGTCGCGCCGTCGTCGCGACTTGAGGCGTACCTGCACAGCTATCGGCCCGCCGACGAGCTGGCACGCGTCCTGGACGCCACGGCGGCGAGTGGCGCGGACGGCACCTGGATTCAACGCTACGGATATCTGAGTGATCGCAAAATGGACGTGATCCGGGACGCGTGGCTGGCGAGCGGGTGATGACGCCGAGGCGTGTCGCCGTGAGCGGGAGAGCCGTACGGTGGCGGCGGAGGACGTCCCCGGCTCAGTAGTTCCCCTCGCCGCCGAGCGTGGTGTCGCCCGATGATCTGACGATTGGATGCACGATGTCTGTTCCTCAGACAGTACCGACCTCGCGGAAACCGCGAACCCCCCTCGCGCCGTATGTGTTCATCGGCGCGGCGGTCGTCTATCTCGCGGTCTTCGCGGGCGTCCCCATTCTCAAGGGTTTCCAGTTGAGTGTCACCGACACGCAACTGATCAACCCGAATGGGGGCTCGTCTGTCGGGCTCGACAACTACGCGGCCCTGGTCGGCAGCGAGGTCTTCCTCCGGTCCGTCGTCACCACGATCGTCTACGCGTTCTGCACGGTGGCCGGCTCGCTGCTGATCGGCACGGTGTCGGCCGTCGTGCTCAACCGGGCCTTCCCCGGGCGGCTTCTCGCGCGGGCCGTCATCGTCATGCCGTGGGCGGTGCCGACGGTCGCGGTGGTCCTGGTCTTCCGGTGGATCTTCAACAACGACAACGGCGTGGCCAACGCGGCGTTCTCAGCACTCGGGATAGGGGCGCAGGGCTGGCTCACCGATCCGCGTTACGGCATGCTCTCCATCCTGATCGCGACCGTTTGGAAGGTCTCCCCCTTCGTGATGCTCGTGGTCCTCGCGGCCCTCCAGGCCGTCCCCGACGAGCTGTACGAGGCGGCCAGGGTCGACGGTGCCGACATGTACAGCACGTTCAAGTCGGTTGTGCTTCCGCACCTGATGCCGACCCTGCGGATCGTGGGGTTGCTCATGACCATCTGGTCGTTCCGCCGGTTCGAGATCATCTGGTTGCTCACCGGCGGCGGGCCCGCCGACGTGACGAACACGATCGTCATCAACGTCTACCAGCAGGCGTTCGGCAACAGTCAATTGGGTTTCGGGGCGGCGATCGGTGTTCTGGGGCTTCTGCTCTCACTCGCCGTCACCCTCGTCTATTTCGTTCTCGAAACGCGTACCGAACGAAAGAATCGAGTCGCAGTATGATCGGTCGCAGAAACCTTGGCGTCGGGGTGCGGACGCTTCTCGCGGCGCTCCTCGTCATCCTCGCCGGATTCCCGCTCTACTGGATTCTGAACACGGCGATCACCCCCTCGAACACGCTGTACGGCGGCGGCCAGAAGATCTTCCCCGACCTGAGCCGTTCCGCCCACCTGTTCTCGGTTCTCGTGACCGACAACTCCTTCCTGCGGTGGATGGGCAACTCCGTGGTCGTCGCGCTCGGCACGACCGTGGCCAGCCTGCTTCTGGCCACGCTCGCCGCCTACGCCCTCTCGCGGTACAAGTTCGTCGGGAAAGGGATCATGGGATTTGGCTTCTTCGCCACCCAGATGCTCCCCGAGGCGCTTCTCGTCGTTCCGCTCTACTCGCTTTTCGCGTCACTGGGGATGCTCAACCAGCTCTACGGGCTGGTGCTCGCGAACACGGCCTTCGCGATGCCGGTCGCGACGTTCATCCTCAAGGCGGCGATGGACAGCATCCCGTACGAGATGGAGGAGTCCGCGCGGGTCGACGGCTGCGGGGCCCTGAGCATCCTGCAGATCATGGTCGTGCCCCTGATCGCGCCCTCGATGGCCGCGGCGGCCGTGATCGCCTTCTTCGACGGCTGGAACGAGTATCTCTTCGCGACGACCTTCATCACGGACGAGCATAAATGGACGGCCTCGACCGGCCTCGCATCGTTCATCGGAGAGTTTCTTATCCCGCTCGACTCGGTCTTCAGCGGGGCCTTCCTTTTCACGCTGCCGGCTGTCGTCTTCTTTCTCATCATGCAGCGCAGAATCGTGTCCGGACTTACCGCTGGTTCAGTCAAGGGATAAGACAGATGCCTACCATCACCTTCAACGGGGTCTCGAAGAGCTTCGGCGCGAACACCGTCATCAAGGAATTCAACGCGGAGGTCCCCGACAAGGACTTCCTCGTGCTGCTCGGTCCGTCGGGATGCGGTAAATCCACGATGCTCAGGATGATCGCGGGCCTGACCGAGATCACCGCGGGTGAACTGCGGTTCGACGACACGGTCGTCAACGACCTGTCGCCGAAGCGGCGGAACATCGCCTTCGTCTTCCAGTCCTACGCTCTCTACCCGCACATGAAGGTGCGGTCGAACATCGCGTTTCCCCTCGTGATGGACAATTTCCGGTGGTGGCATCACATTCCGATCGTCGGTGGCCTGGCGCGGCGGGCCATCCTGAAGAGGGCCGACGTCGCGGAGAAGGTCGACGCCGTCGCCGCCATGCTCGAACTCACCGACTATCTCGACCGCAGGCCCAAGGCGCTTTCGGGAGGGCAGCGCCAGCGGGTCGCCCTGGCACGCTCCCTCATCAGGGACCCGGCCGTCTACCTGCTCGATGAGCCGCTCAGCAATCTGGACGCGAAGCTCCGCTCCCAGATGCGCGCCGCCATCTCCGCGCTGCACGCGCGCGTGCGGAAGACCTTCGTCTACGTCACGCACGATCAGGTCGAGGCGATGACGATGGGAACGCGCATCATCGTGCTCAACGACGGCGTCGTTCAGCAGTACGGCACGCCGAAGGAGATCTACGATCGGCCGGCGAACACCTTCGTCGCCACGTTCATCGGCTCGCCGCCGATGAACGTCTTCCTCGCGGAGGCGGGTGCCGACGGCCTGCGAGTGGGCGATCACCTCCTTCCCGGGTCGCGGGACGTCGCCGAGCGGGTGATTTCGCGAGGAAGCGCCATGATCCGGCTCGGCGTCCGCGCCGAGAAGATCGCGATCCATCCGGCGGACGCGACCGGGGAGAACCTGATCGAGGCCCGCGTCGCCGTCGTCGAACACCTCGGAGCCGAGACCATCGTCGGTTTCGCGCTGGAGGGGACCGGGAGCGTCAACGTCGTCGGGGCGGCGTCGACGAGCGGGCTCTTCTACGCGCGTCTCACCGGTGAGGTCCCCCTGAGCGTGAACGACCCCTGCCGTGTGGGGTTCGAGCTGGACGCGGTCACCTGGTTCGACCACGCGTCGGGCCGACGCGTCGAACTCTGAGGCCGGCCGTCACAGGTCGGGCCGTCACGGATCGGCCCGGTGCTTCGAACTCTGACGTCGGCTCCCGCTGAGCTGAGAGGCGAACTCGGATAAATGGGGATGTCATGCAGGAAATCCATGGACGGTCGGTCTTCGACGGGGAGCTCGGCTTCCCCCTGATGGTCGTGCACCAGGAGGCGCTGGAGCACAACATCGCCACGATGGCGGCCTTCGCCCGTGACCACGGCATGGAGCTCGCGCCGCACGCCAAGACCCACCTGTCCGGAGAGATCGCCGCAAGGCAGCTCGCCGCCGGGGCCTGGGGCCTGACCGTGGCGACCACCCGCCAGGCGCGGGCCGCTCGCGGCTTCGGCGCCCGGCGCGTCATGGTGGCCAACCAGGTCGTGGATCGGGCCGGGCTGCGATGGGCGGCCGGTGAGCTGGAGCGCGACCCCGCGTTCGAGTTCCTCAGCTTCGCCGACTCCGAGGCCGGGGTCGACATCCTGGCCGCGCACGCGGGCGCGCGGCCCTTCACCGTCCTGGTCGAGCTCGGCCACGAGGGCGGGCGCGCCGGCTGCCGCACCGTGGAGCGGCTGGTCGAGCTGGCCGGGTACGTGCGGCGTACGCTGGGCGTCGAGCTCGCCGGGGTGGCCGGGTACGAGGGCTCGCTGGCGGGCGCCGCCGAGGTGCGCGAATACCTGATCCGGCTCCAGGACGCCGTCGGGCGTCTGCGCGTCGGGAACCCCGTCCTCACCGTCGGCGGCAGCCAGTGGTTCGACGTGATCGGCCGTGAGCTGGCCGCGACCCAGGCCACCGTCGTGCTGCGCAGCGGCGCGTACGTCACCCACGACGACGGCTACTACCGCGAGCGCACCCCGTTCAACCGCGTGGACGGCGAGCTGCGCCCCGCGCTGGAGGTGTGGGCGCAGGTGCTGTCCACGCCCGAGCCAGGACTGGCGATCGTCGGCATGGGCAAGCGCGACGCCCCCTACGACGAGGGCCTGCCGATCCCCCGCGGGCCGGGTGTGAGCGTGCTGAGGATGCAGGACCAGCACACCGTCGTCCGCGGCGACCTGCGAGTGGGGGAGCTGGTCGCGTTCGGCATCTCACACCCCTGTACGGCGTTCGACAAGTGGCGGACGCTGCCCCTGGTCGACCCGGACTACCGGGTTGTGGGCATAATCAACACTCATTTCTAGGTTTCTAAGGAAATTTCATGAAAAAGGAACTCAGGACCACCGACGGCGCCGCCCCCGTGGGCGCCTACTCTCAGGGCCTCGTCGTGGGCGACCTGGTCTACACCTCCGGCGCGGGCCCGCTCCACCCGGAGTCCGGCGAGGTCGTCGGCGACGACGTGGCCGCGCAGACCCACCAGGTCATGCGCAACCTCGGCGCCGTCCTGGCCGCCCACGGCCTCACCTACGACGACGTGGTCAAGTCCACCGTCCACCTGCAGCACCTCAAGCGCGACTTCGCCGCCTTCAACGAGGTGTACAAGTCGTACTTCGGCCAGCCCTACCCCGTCCGCACGACCGTCGGCTCCGACCTCATGGACATCCTGGTGGAGATCGACTTCGTCGCGCACAGGAGCGTGTAGAGCCGGCCCCCGGACGGCTTTTGGAAGTCATAACAGAGTGCATTCCATCGGGTACGCGCTGTTCGCCGCATGAGGAAGGGTGAACAGCCGCCCCGAGGTCAGCGGCTCCCCGGCAATGGGGGCATGGCGGGCTGCAAGACTCCGGGATGCCTCACCGGAAAGCCATATATTTTTGAGCGATGTATCCACCGATTGAGCCTTACAATCACGGACATCTCGACACCGGCGACGGCCACCTCGTCTACTGGGAGGTCTGCGGCAACCCCGAGGGTAAGCCCGCGCTCGTCGTCCACGGCGGCCCCGGCTCGGGCTGCACGCCGAACAAGCACCGCAGCTTCGACCCCGAGCGCTACCGCGTCATCATGTTCGACCAGCGCAACTGCGGCCGGAGCCTGCCCCACGCCGCCGATCCGGCCACCGATCTGACCACCAACACCACCCACCACCTGGTCGCCGACATGGAACGGCTGCGTGAGCATCTCGGTGTCGACCGGTGGCTGCTCTACGGCGGGTCGTGGGGCTCCACGCTGATGCTCGCCTACGCCGAAGCCCACCCGGCGCGGGTGTCGGAGATGGTCGTCTGCGGCGCCACCATGACCCGCCGCTCCGAGATCGACTGGCTCTACCGCGGTGTCGGCCGCTTCTTTCCTGAGCAGTGGCAGCGCTTCCGTGAGGGCGTTCCCGAGGCCGAGCGTGACGGTGACCTGCCGGCCGCCTACGCGCGGCTCGTATCCGACCCCGACCCCGCCGTGCGGGCCCAGGCCGCTCACGACTGGATGGCGTGGGAGGACGCGGTGATCTCCCTGGAGGTCAACGGCCGGCCGAACGTCTACAGCGACCGGCCTCCCGCCGCCCTGCTGGCCTTCGTCCGCATCTGCAGCCACTACTTCTCCAACGCCGCCTGGCTTGAGGAGGGCGTCCTGCTGCGCGGCGCGCACAGGCTGGCCGGCATCCCCGGCGTGCTCATCCATGGCCGCCTCGACCTGGGCGCGCCGTTGGAGAACGCCTGGCAGCTGGCCCAGGCGTGGCCCGGCGCACGGCTCGTCGTGGTGGACGACTCGGGGCACACCGGCAGCGACACCATGCGTGATGAGGTCCTCGCCGCCCTGGACGGCTTCGCGAGCTAGGACGAGTCATCCCTCTCACCGCCGGCAGGCACGCCCGGTCGGCACGCAGGTGTGCTCGCCTCTTCGCCGCCGGCCTGGCCCAGGCCGGTGACGCGCAGTATCTCAACCGGAAAAGGGGGGTCTGCTCCACCAAGGGCGGGCTGGGTGGTGGGGCGGGACGAAGAAGTAGCCGCCACCGACGGTGAGCGCGTATCTGGCAAGGGCCTCGCCGTGGAGGCGGCGCTGTACGGTCTCGAATTCGCGCACCGGGTCGGCCTGGTAGCAGACGAAGATGAGTCCCTCGTCGAGGCGGCCGTAGCGGTCGCGGCCTCGGAGATAAGAGTAGCTGCGGCGGATGAGCTTGGGGGGTTCGACGCCTGGGGTGCGCGGGTTGGCGCGCCGTGCGTGCGCGTCCAGCGGGGTGGTGGCGCCAGTGGGGTCGGCTGCGAAACGGGGCTGTTCCTCGGCGGGGGTACCGTCGAGCCAGGTGCCGTCGTGGCGGCGGCCGATGACGCGCTCCTGGGTGGTTACGGAGTCGGCGTCCCAGAGCTGCTGGGCCAGGCGAATGAGGCGGACGATCTGATAGGTGCCTCCGGCTGCCCAGCCGGGCTCCGTGCCGTTGTGCCGGGTCAGGACGGCGTCGTTGGTGGCTGGGCCTATGGCGGGATTGCCGTGTCCCTCTATGAAGCCGAACAGGTTGCGGGTCAGCGCGCGGCCGGATTCGACGTGTCCGCCGGGCCGGAAACCGGCTATAGACCAGCGAGGGATGAGCAGGCCGAGCTGCCGCGTCAGCGCCCGCAATATCGCCTCAGCCTCATTCGTGGTGGAAGCGCAGACCTGGAGGAGAAGATCACCATGGGAGAGAGCGGGGTCAAGCAGATCGCCAGGAAAGGATGGCATCGTCGTCAAGTGCCTGGGGCACTCTATGGGTAATCGGTCAAGGAGTGAGCGGCCGAGCCCGATGGAAACCTCGATGCCCGAGGGTTGGCCGAGGATGCGGCGGCCAAGTGTCTGAAGGACACCGCCGAGCGCGCCGAGGGAGGAGATCGTGACATCGAAGGCTGCGAAGACCGCGCTGGGCTGAGGGATCGTGGTGACGCCGGGGAGGCCGCCCTCGACCGTGCCGTGCTCCATGTGCTTGGCGGCGTCGGCCGCCAAGCTTAAGGCCAACGTGGCCGCCACTCCAGACAGGGTAAGGGCATTGCGACGCGACAGTACCGCACCGTGGTTCCTGAGTGCGCTCTTTTTGTTCGGTCCATAATTCATTTGATAAATCCATATGCGACACTATTTGCTTGCTTTATCACATTGATACTCTAATTCTCTGGTATGTCCTCTTGTTGACCATAGATCGCCATGCGACCATCTCAAGTGAATACCAATGATCTTTACACGCAGACAAGCTTCTGGTCGAGTCGGCCACGCGAGACTACCTGTAGTGCCATCGGCCACATAGGTGTGGAGCTGGGACGATGCGCGTCGGGGTATGTTTTCGAGTCGCCGCCGCTGTCTTGACAGCGGTCATGGTCATGTCGGCTTTCCCGGCAGGAGCGGTGACGCCGTACAGGGACTCCAGCCTCAGGAGAAGCACGGCAGCCACCGGGCCGCTCACGGGAGCCGCCGCCATGGTGGCCTCACCGAAACAGGCTCCCGGTGCCGGACAGGCAGTCGGGGCGAACACCTCGGCCGTCCAAGGGCCGGTCTCCGCCGCTTTGCCGCCTCCACCGGGTCCGGCGATCTACGCCTATGACGCCGCCGGGAGGCTGGGCGGGGTCACCCATCCATCGGGTGACACGGCTCGCTACCGCTACGACCTCGCCGGCAACCTGCTCGGCGTCGACAGGTTCCCCTCCAGTAGCCTGTCGGTGCTGAGCGTGGTTCCCGCCTCCGCTCGGCCCGGGGCGACCATCACCGTTCACGGGACCGGGTTCTCCACCGTCGCTTCGGCGAACCAGGTGACGTTCAATGGCACGGCGGGGACCGTGACAGCGGCGACTGCGACCTCCCTAAAGGTCGAGATACCTGCCACGGTGTCGTCGGGCGCGGTGAGCGTGCAGGTGGGCGGCACCACGGTCACCGGTGAGACGTTCACAGTCGCCGCCGCGCCACCGGTGGTCACCGCCGCCTCGCCGACTTCCGGTCCGCCCTCGACCGCTGTGACGCTGACCGGCTCGGGCTTCGATCCCGCTGTGGCCAACAACGTGGTCGACGTCAACGGGGTCCTGGCCGAGGTGACGGCGGTCACCGCGACCTCCCTGCAGTTCGTCGTTCCCGTCGGTGCGACGACCGGTGATGTCACCATCAGCACTTCCGCGGGCAGCACGCAGGTGCCCGGCGAGTTCTCGGTGCCCTACCCCGGTGTCGATCCCGCACTCATCGAGAGTGTTACGCCGATGACGGTGGGCGGCGCGGCACAGACGATCAGTGTCGGTACGGCGGGTAAAGCCGCGCTGGTGGTGTTCCGCGGACCCGCGGGCGGCAGAGCGGGCATCGGGCTGACGGCTTCGACGTTCAGTACCTCGATCAAGGCACGGGTGGTGGGCCCGCGAGGCCGGGCAGTGGGTGAGCTCTCCGGCGTCCCCGCCATGGACCTCGAACTAACCCGCCTGGACGCTGGAGCCACCTACCAGCTCCTGCTCGACCCTGACGGCGCCGCCAACACCGGTCAGGTGCGAGTCACCCTAAGTGCTCCCGTCACTGGGGAACTCGCCGTAAACGGGACGCCGACGGTCGCCGCGATGGCCGTCTCGGGCCAAGACGCCCTGCTGACCTTCACCGGTGCCGAAGGCGACAGCATCAGTCTCGGCTTCACCGCCAACACGCTGACCAGCTATGCCTACCTCGACATCGTCGCGCCCGACCTGACGGTCCTGGTCGACCATTGGCAACTCACCACCGGCGGTGTCGGTGACATCGACCTGCCCCCGCTCACAATGTCTGGCACTTACCAACTTCGCCTCGATCCCAACCAGGCCGCGACAGGGAACGTCACCGTCACCCTGTCCACGCCGCAGACCGGAGTTCTGATCTCAGGGGGGGCCGCGACCCAGGTATCCCTCACCCGCCCCGGCCAGAACGCGCTTGTCACCTTCACCGGCGTCGAAGGCGAGATGGCTCACATCGGCCTCACGGCCAGCACACTCACCCAGGACACCAAGTTCGTTGTCACCGACCCGAGTGGGAACACCCTGGTCGACTGGACGCTGTTGAAGATCTACACGGTTTCCGACATCGACATCACACGGCTGCCCGCCACCGGCACCTACACCGTCCGGCTCGACCCGTCTGCGGCCGGAACCGGTGGGATACGGTTGACGCTCTCGCCTCCCGCCACGGCCGGGCCGCTGACAGTGACCGGTCCGAGCCTGACCGCGTCGATCACCCGCCCCGGCCAGGACGCCGTCCTCGTTTTCACCGGCGACGCGGATGCGCAGGTCAACATTGGCCTGAGCACCACGCTGACCAAGAACGCCTACATCGACGTGATCAAGCCGGACGGCTCGCTACTGCTGAATCATCGTCTCCTGGTCGCAAGTGACAAGGGAAACATCGATCTCAGGCTGCCGGCTGCCGGCACATACCGGGTAAGGCTCGACATCGTAGACGCGGGGATCGGTAACGTGACCGCGACCCTTTCCACTCCGGTGGCTGCCGGGGAACTCACCCCCACCGGCGTCGCGAGGACCGTAACGATCAGCCGTCTCGGCCAGAACGCGATCCTTACCTTCGCCGGGACAGCTGGGCAAGCGGTGAACTTCGGGTTCACCTCCAACACGATCTCCAAGCAGACGTTCGTGGACCTCATCGCACCCGATGGAACAGTGGTCGTCAACGATCGGAGCATCGCCGCGCTGTCGAACGGGGACCTGGACGTGGTGTCGATTCCAGCGTCCGGCACCTACCAGATCGTCCTCGACCCCGCCTTCGGGGCAACCGGCGGCGTTACCGTGACCGGTTCGCTGTCGGTCCTGCCGGGTGATCTCGCCGTGGACGGGGCCGGGCTGTCCGCGACGCTGGGACGGCCGGGTCAGGACGCGCTCTACACCTTCACCGGTACCGTCGGGCAGCTGCTGCGGCTGAACGTGTCCGGTGTGGCGTCCTTCGGGGGCAACGCGCTGTTCGTCACGGTGATCAAGCCGGACGGGGCTGAGCTGAGCGCCTTCACCACACTGACCGCTGACGGGCCGGTCACGGTGCCGGCCCTGCCGGTTGCCGGGTCGTACAAGGTGGTGGTGGACATCGGCAACGCGGCGACCGGGACGGCCACCGTCGCGCTGGCCACCAGGCCCGCGCTCGGCGCCATGCCCGCAGCCAGGCGCGGCGCCGACGGCAATGCCGCTACCGGCCGGGCCACCTCTCCCTCTCCCCCTCCCTCTCCTTCTCCTTCTCCTTCTGCTTTCACACAGTCCATAGCCCCGCCGGGAGAGACCCTGGCGGGCGAGGTTCAGGCGAAGGGCCCGTCCTGGAAACCGGACGGCGCCAACCTCACCGGGTTCGACTGGAACATTCGGCGAGGCTGGGCAGAACCGCCGCGGGCGCTGACCGCCATGCCCGGCCAGACCACGCTCTCCGGGCACGTGCGCACGGTGGACGGCCGAGCACTGCCGCGCGCCGCCGTACAGCTCGGTGAAGTGCGGGGACGGACGGACGCTCAGGGCCGTTTCCTGCTCATCGGGGTGCCCGCGGGCACGCACACACTGATCGTCGATGGCGGCCCGGCAGGCCACAGGGGCGTCAGGTACGGCCTTTTCGAGATCAAGGTGGAGGTGACGGCCGGGCAGACCTCCGTGCTGCCGTACACGGTGTGGATGCAGCAACTCGACACACAGCACATGGTGCGGTTCGCTTCCCCATCCACCACCGAGACCGTGCTGCGCACGCCGAAGATCCCCGGCCTTGAGGTGCGCATCCCCGCCGGTTCGGTCATCCGCGACAGGAACGGCAAGGTGGTCACCGAACTGGGGATCACCCCGATCCCGATCGATCGGCCGCCGTTCCCGCTGCCGAAGAACGGCGTAGTGCCGACCTACTTCACAGTCCAGCCAGGAGGAACCTACATCTTCCCGGAGGGCGCGCAGATCATTTACCCGAACTACACCAAGCTGCCTTCCGGTACCAGGGTGAACTTCTGGAACTACGACCCGGAGAAGAGAGGGTGGCATGTCTACGGCCACGGCCAGGTCAGCCTGGACGCGCGTCAGGTGGTTCCAGACAGGGATACCAAGGTGTGGGCCTTCCACGGCGCGATGTTCAACACCGATTTCATCCCGCCGTGGCTGGAGAAGTGGTTCAAGGACTTCACCGACTGGCTCTCGGGTGACCCGGTGGAGCTGTCAACGGGGAAACTGTCCGACTCGCACACCGATCTGGCGGTCGACGATGTGATGCCCATCGATCTGACACGCAACCTGTGGCAGGGCGATGACAAGCCGCGTGAATTCGGTATCGGGCAGACGTCTAAATACGGCATGATCCTGCATTCGGAGAAACAGTACGAAGAAGTGGATCTTTACATCCCCGGTGGGGGGAAGGTGCACTACATCCGTACATCGCCTGGAGTCGGGTTCACCGACGCCGTATTCGAGACCCGTCAGACGGCAGGGGAGTTCACCGGCTCCAAGGTTTGGTTCCATGGCACGTGGGGGACGGACGGTGACTGGAGGCTGACCCTGCGCAATGGGCTGGAATACGTCTTCCCGCAGTATTCGCGCCTTGAGGCCATCCGCGACCGTCATGGCAACGAGATCAGGCTGACCAGGGCGGGTGGCCCCACCGACGACCTTACTCAGATCACCTCTCCCAACGGTAAATGGATCAAGCTCAGCTACGACGCCCAGCACCGTGTCACCCAGGCGCAAGACAATATCGGGCGAACTGTTAGATATACCTATAATGCGGCTAACCGCTTGGAGACGGTCACTGATTCGGCGGGCAAGGTCTCTCGCTACACCTATGATTCAGCGGGAAGGCTGTTCACCGCCATCGATGCTCGCGGTGTCACCTATATGACCAACGAGTATGACGCCGCCGGACGGGTTACCAAGCAGACACTGACCGGCGGCCAGGTCTATCAGTTCGCCTACACCGTCACCGCGGGTCGGGTCACGGAGACGCGAGTCACCACCCCGAGCGGCGCCGTACATCAAGTCATCTTTGACGCGAACGGCATAGGGCTGACCGAAACGGTTGCCTACGGCACACCTTTGGCACGTACGACCACTTACGAACGCGGTGCGAACGGCAGGATCGAGGCGCTCGTCGATCCGGGCGGCCGCCGCACGGCGTATCACTACGACACCAAGGGGCGGCTGACCCACCTGACCGCGCTCGCCGGGACCGTCCGAGCCGTTGACGGGCCGGTCGTCACCTACGGCGGCCCCCACAACCAGCCGATCAAGGTAACCGACCAGTTCGGCAAGGTCAGCCGTTTCGTCTACAACGCTGACGGCGACATCGCCTCCGTCGCCGACCGAATGAACCGGATCACTCACTACGGGTACAACACCGACGGTCAGGTCATCTCTCTCACCGATCCGACAGGCAAGGTCACCAGGATCGACTACGCGTTCGGTCAGCCGTCGAAGATAACCGACCCGCTTGGCAACGTCACCCGGTACTTCAGCGACGCCGTCGGCCGTACGGTCACCGTCGTCAACTCTCAAGGGGCGTCCTCCAAACTGACCTACGATGCGCTCAACCAGGTCACCCAGGCCACCAATCCCCTCGGACACACCTTCGCCTTCGCTTACGACAACAGCGGGAATCTGCGAGGCCTTACTGATCCGCGAGGAAACACGGTCGGCTGGGACTACGACGACTCCGACCGCGTGATCAGGGCGGTGGACGCCCTCGGCCGGGCGTCGACCACTGGTTACGACGTCGCCGGGCGTTCGATCACGACGACAAGCCGCACCGGCAAGACCACCGTCGCCGAGTTCGACATCCTCGGCCGCCAGACCAAGGTCTCCTATGGTGTCACGGGGCAGACGGCTGAGTCCGCCGTCACCTTCGCCTACGACAACCTCGCCCGGCTGGCGCAGATCAGCGACACGGCCGCCGCCGGTCCCGTCAGCTTCAGCCATGATGACCTGGACCGCATCACCCGCATCACTCAGCCCGCGGGGATCGTCGACTACACCTACGACCTCGCCGGACGGCGCAGGACAATGACGCTCGCCGGCCAGAGCGCCGTCACCTACACCCGTGACGACATCGGTGCCGTCACGGGCATCGCGCAGGGCGGCCAGGTCGTGGCGGTCACCCGCGACGCCGCAGGCCGCACCACCAAGGTCGGCCTTCCTGGTGACTGGAGCCGACACTATTCCCACGATGGCGGAGGCCGGGTCACCGGACTCGTCTACAAACACGGCGGGGTCGACAAGGGCGCTCTGCAGTACGACTACGATTCCGGCGGTCACACGACCGCCGTCACCGGAAGTCTCGCCAAGATCGCTCTTCCTGACACCGTCACCGGCATGGTCTACGACAATGCCAACCGCCTCACCAACCGAAACGGCCAGGCCTACACATACGACGCCGAAGGCAACCTGATCGCCGACGGCGGCGTCTCCTACACCTGGGACGCCCGAAACCAACTTGTCAAACTTGAACGCCCCGGACTCACCGCGACCTTCGGCTACGGCGCTCTCGGCGATCGGGAGAAACGAACCGTCAACGGCGTGACAAGGGGGTTTGTCTCTGACGGGCCGAACCCCGTCGCCGAAACCGACGGGTCCTTGACGACGGCGACTCTGCTGTCGGCAGACACCGACCAATGGCTCACCCGGACCACGGCAACGGGCACCCAGACCTTCTTGACCGATCTGCAGGGGTCCACCCTCGCCCTCGGTGACCAAACAGGCCAAATGACGGCGAGTTACGCTTACGATCCCTACGGCAACCCGACCGTATCCGGGGATCCCGCAGGTAACTCCCTCACCTATACCGGTCGAGAGGATGACGGAACCGGCCTGATGTACTACCGGGCCCGCTATTACAGTCCCACTCTGCAGCGTTTCATCAGTGAGGACCCGATCGGCCTGACCGGTGGCGCCAACCTTTATACCTACGCCGGTAACGCTCCCACCGACTACACCGACCCCAGCGGGAACAACCCGGTTTTGGTCGGATGTGTTGTAGGCGGCCTCACTGACGGCGCCATCAGCTATCTCGGTCAGCGCCTGTCCGGACGCAAGGTCGACTGGGGCATGGGCGGAGTGGGAGGGGCCGCGCTGGAGGGGTGCGCCCTGGGAGGGCTCTTCGGCTTCCTGGGAAGGCTTGGAAAGTTCGGCGGCTGCCTGGGCAACAGTTTCACGGCCGGCACACTCGTGCTGATGGCGGATGGAACTCGAAAGCCCATCAAGGACATCAAGGTCGGCGACCGTGTACTGGCAGGCGTCCCGGAGACCGGCCACGTCGAGGCCAAGCCCGTCACGGCACTCATCACGGGTGAGGGTGATAAACACCTTGTCGAGATCACGGTGGACGTCGATGGCGCCCGCGGTGACGTCATCGGCACCATCACCGCGACGGAGGCCCACCCCTTCTGGGTTCCGGACCGAAAGGAGTGGGTCGATGCCGGCCGGCTCCAGCGCGGCATGTGGCTGCGGACCTCGGCGGGCACCCATGTCCAGGTAAGCGCGACGAGGAAGTGGGCCGCATCCCAGCGAGTCCACAATCTGACGGTCGATGACCTCCACACCTACTATGTGGCCGCAGGCGTCGCTTCCGTCTTGGTGCATAATTGTAAAGGGCCGGTTTATAGGGTAATTCGTCCAGATGAGGACCCGTCGGTGGGTCTTATGCCAAAAAAGCCTTCGGCGAACGTAAGCGTTGATGAACACGTAAGGTATGGGTCGCGACCTGGATTTGAAAGTCAGTACATCTCGACCACGAAGAATCTCGACATCGCCCGTGCGTGGGCGGCCCGGACGGGAAACCGGATAGTATCAATTAACCTGGGGCGGGTCAGGGCGGAGATCATCGACCTGTCAACCTATCAGGACCGCGCCTACCATCTACTCGACGCCAAAGGACGTGGATACGCGATGAGATCCGAAGAGGTTTTGATCAATGGAGGCATCCCGGCGGATGCCCTCGACTTGATTCCATGACTATGGCTGATGAAAATCAGGAACGAGCTGAGCGAGAGCTGCAAATTGCGGCAGACAGTTTTATTGCCGGCCTGCGCCTCGCGCGAGGGATTGATGAGGTTGCCTTCTCTCGACTGCGGGAAGCGATTATCGGGCTGGGAGACGCCTGGGAGGCGGAGGATCACCTTCCTAAATCCGCGGTGAATATCCTGGTTGGCTTGTTTTCTTGGATCGATTCGGCAAGCAACCTTTATGAAGGTGATGATTCTATGGCGATCAAGCAGGCTGCCATGGATGTCGAAACCTTGATATTCCAGCATGTCGTCCCCGCTCCTTGAGCGTTTTTCATCGCGCCTCGCGAAGCTGAAACACGAGGATGGTCATAAGACGACGCTGGTCTCGATCCGTGTCCGGTCCGAACCCTGTGCGCTACCGGCAAGAAGGTTCACTCCGAACACGTCTTCAGGACAGCAGGCCACGCGTCATCGCCGCGATCACGGCGGCGGTGCGGTCGGAGACGTCGAGCTTCTTGAAGGTGCGCAACAGGTGCGTCTTGACCGTGGCTTCGCTGATGAACAACCGCTTGCCGATCCCGGCGTTGGTCAGGCCACGCCCGACCAGGCGCAGGACCTCCAGCTCGCGGCTGGACAGCGCCCGCCTCTCCGGGACCCTGACCCGGAACAGCCGCCGCGCCACCGAAGGCGACAGCACGGTCTCACCGCGTGCCGCCGCCCGGACCGCGTCCACCAGCTCGGTGCGCGAGACGCCCTTGAGCAGGTACCCCGTCGCGCCTGCCTCCACCGCGCGCAGGATGTCCACGTCGCTCTCGTCCGTGGTGACCACGACGACCCGGCTGTCCGGTGTCGCGGCCACGATGCGCTCGGTGGCGGACACGCCGCCCATCCCGGCCATCCGCAGATCCATCGGCACGACGTCGGGCCGTAGCGCGGCGGCCCGGGCCACCGCCTCCTCGCCCGAGGCGGCCTGGGCGACGACCGCGATGTCGCCCGCCGGCGCCGACGGCCGGAAACGGTGTCCGGCACGGCGCCGCGACCCGATGACGAAGCACCACGATCTCAATCGGCGTGGCCTGTGTATCGCGACTCAGCAGAACCGGGAGCTGAAAGACGTCCCCAAGGATGAGGCAGAGCAGAGACCACAACACCGTCAGCGGGATGTCTCGGCATGCTTGAGACACGAACCCCCAGGTCAACCGCTGCGGCTGAATTTCCGCACCCCACAGGGGGGCGCTCGTAGCGCCTCCATCGCTTCGGAGGGTCGCACCGTTAGAGGTACGTGCAGGTTTTGTTCGCGAACACCCAGCGGTTGCCTGCCAGGGCGTCGTTCGGCTCGGGGCGTGGGCCGCGACCGTGGCGGCGGGTGAAGTCGAAGGGTGTGTGGATCGCGGCGGACCAGCCCCGCCCCCTCAAGTGGCCGACGGAGTCGGGACGCGGCTCCCCGTCGAACAGGGTGAGCAGATCGACGCCGATCTGCTGTCTGGTCGCGGTGTAGACGGGGTTGGCGCGGACCTCCGGAGACTCCGTTCCGAGCTTGACCTCGAAGGCCAGGCTGCTTCCGTCGGCGCTCAGGCGGTCCACGGTGTCGATGAGACGTCGCTCGGCGGCCGGCGGGAGATAGAGCAGCAGGCCCTCGGCCAGCCACGCGGTCGGCACGGTCGGGTCGAAGCCCGTGCTCACCAGCGATTGGGCCCAGTCGCCGCGCAGATCGACCGCGATCGGGCGGCGCGTGGCCGCCGGGATGGCGGCGAGGCCGTCGAGCACATGGCGTTTGAACGCCAGGACGCCTTCGCGGTCGATCTCGTGGATTACCTGGCCCGGCGGCCAGCCGAGCCGGAAGGCCCGCGTGTCAAGGCCCGCGCCGAGCAGAACGACCTGCCGGGCGCCCGCGTGGGCCGAGCGGATGAGGAAGTCGTCGAAGACTCGGGTGCGCAGGCCGAAGTAGCGCCCCAGCCTGCCCCACAAGGGGTTCGCGTCCCCGTCCGGCACCTCCGCAGGGCGGACCGGCCACGCCGCGGATGCCCCGGCGGCGCGCACGAAGTGCTCGGCGTAGGCGTCGCCGGCCAGGGCGTCGGGCCGGTGGGTCTCGATCGCCCGTGCGGCGGCGACCATGAGGGCGGTCAGGCCGACGCCGCCTTCGACACCGGTGTGCTGGGCACCTGGCACGCGTCCTCCTCTCCGGCGAGGGGCGTCCACGAGTCCGGATGATCGTGGGTGGTGATGTGGGCGCCGTAGAGGATGGTCATAAAGCGCAGGATGTCCGCGTCCGGCAGGTGCAGGCCGGTGGTGCAGTCGGTCAGCACCGTGACGTGGAAGCCCTTCTGGAACGCGGTCCGGGCGGTGGAGTCCACGCAGACGTCGGTGTACAGGCCCGCGAACACGAGCCGCTCGACGCCGCGGCGGACGAGGTGCTGCTCGAATCCGGCGCTGAGAAAGGCGTCGAAGCACGCCCGCTTGGTGAAGACGCGCTCCCCCGGCATGGGTGACACCTTGTGGAACTCCGCGCCCCACGAGCCTTCCAGGCACTTGGGTCGCTTGCCCTGTGCGCGGTCCCGGCGCCGCCAGCTCGGCCCCTGGTGCTCGGCGTCGCCGATGAACCGGACGAAGACCACCTCCGTGCCGCGGGCCCGCGCCCGGTCGACGGCCAGTGCGGTGTTCGTCGTGACGGTGTCCAGTGTCGCGGGGGCGCCGGAGTACCGGGCGAGGGCGGTCGGCCCGGCGCAGAAGTCGTTCTGCAGGTCCACGACGACCAGCGCGGTGTTCTCCACGGAGGTCACGACTCCGCCATCAGGGCCGGCTGCTCATCGGGCTCCAGCACGTCGAGCAGCGCGCCCACCACGGCGGTGGTCGAATGTCGTCCGCCGAGGTCCGGGGTGCCGATGCCCCGGCGGCCGAGCGATCCGAGGCCGCGCTCCACCATCCGCACCGCCCCGGCGCAGCCCGCGTGCCGCTCGGCGATCACCGCCGCGGCGCGTACAGTCGCCACCGGGTTGACCGTGTCCGTTCCCGCCAGGTCGTCGGCGGAGCCGTGTACGGTCTGGTACTCGACCAGTCCGGCCGCGTCGGGGTGCAGGTAGACGTTCTCGGTGCAGCGGTTCTCCTGGCTTTCGGAGCCGAAGCGGTCCAGCAGGACCACGTGCATGATGTCGGCCCATTCGTTGCCCGCGACGATCATCGTTCGGGGCCGCAGGCCGCGCACGATCAGGTTGCGGTTCACCGTGTCCGGCTGGAACAGGCGGATCTCGACGCCGTGCCGCGCGGCGCTCTCGGCCACCCACTCATCCAGGGCCCCGTCGAGCAGGTGGAACTTGTAAGCCATGAGGATCTGGTCGACTCCGCCGTCCGGCCACTCCCGCCGCGCACGCCGCACCGCGAAGGCGATGACCTTCTCGGTGATCTCCCGGCTGAACGCCATGGTGCGGATGAGCGCGCCCGGGGCGTGGGTGTTCTCTCCGGTGTAGAAGCCCTGGGCCTCGTCCCGAACCAGCAGCAGTGACGCGTCCGGGGTGGTGATGACGTCGACCTTCACCGCCTGCAGACGCTGCCGGACCAGGTAGAGCGACTGGGCGTTGATCGCCGTGCGGAAGATGGCCGGGACGCCGAGGGCGGCCCGCGTACGGCAGAACTCCGCGTAGTGGTCGGCGTCCTGTCGTGTGAGTTCGCGGACCCGCTCGATCTCGGCGTCGGCTTTTAGCGACGAATACGAGTGGTAAATCCTTTCCGACCGCGTGACGCCGATTCCGACCGAATACGCGTCGGCGATCCCGGCCAGCACCCGCTCGAAGACGGCCGCGAGTTCGGGGCCCGTTCCCCGGCCGACGGCGAGTCCGATGACTGGTTCCACTCATACTCCTTGGTCGAAGGCCAGATGTGCCGGACTGCCGTGATCCCGATCAGATCGGCCCTCCGACCAGGTGGTCGCCCGGAATTCCCGCCTTCTCCGGGCTGTAGTAATCCTTGATGCCGGCGGCCCAGACCGAGACCGTGATCTGATCGTTGTCCGACGGCTCGAACGCGTCGAAGAGCGCGTCGATGTTCACGCGCTCGAAGCCGATGGCCGTCATGAGCGCCACGAAGACGCGCCGTTCGATGAGCCCGTCGCCGTTCGGGTCGCCCAGCGCGGCCAGCGCCTCGGCGAAGTCGGTGATCGCCCCGTCGAAACGCTCCGGGGAGAGTACGCACGCGGCGTACTCCTCGAAGCTGATGCGGCCGTCGCGGTTGGCGTCCAGTTCGGCGGCCAGAGTCGTCCAATAGCGCCGGAAAGCGGTCAGCATGGCGGCTTTGGCGGCGTCGCCGGAATCGGGGGACGCTGCGACGACACGGGTCGCCATGAGTTCGAAGTCCTCGGCTTCGAGAGAGCCGGTGCCGTCGGCGTCGAGCAGGGCGAAGATGAGCTTTACTCGATCGATGGCCGCTTTATGCATTTTTTATCACCTTTCTTTGGCTGCCGCTCGCGATGAGGGCTGAAATCAGGAGTCCTGCTGCACATCATTATGTCAGGCCATGACCCGCGCGCTTGCGGCGTGATTGGCGGCCGGAGGGCGCGAACGTGACCAATAGAACCAACAGAATAAATACGACAAAACATTAAATAGCCTAATTTGTTCCGGTTATTTACGTTGCCGTTCCAGTTGGCCATCCATCATAAGAATGGTGTGAAATGCGCCCAATTTACCGGCAGTAGCTGGTTGGCTGGTAGGACGCCTGGGAGTCGGGCCCGGAACCTACGGATTAAAAGATCGCCCTCGGGCCGTTCCGGACAGTCCAATGCAGGTCAGAGGGTATGAGCGGTCCATCTTGAACGGCTCTGGAAACCCCCGTATTGCAACCCGAAGCGCAACCCCGGCGCTCTGTGGGCAGGGGCGAGGTAGCCGTCGACGATTACCAGATCATCATTCCCTCTAGGCGAGGACTCCCGTCCTTGTTGACGGGGAAGAAGTGTGCGGCCTCCGGGCCGTGAAGGCTGTTCTCATCCAGTGGGATGGTGAGGGTGGTTTCGCCGAAATCGAGCAGGATGTGCTCGTCGGTCTTGACGCTGAGAGCTTGGACCGTTCGCCCGATGAGGGTGCACAGGGAGTCTCGTGATCCTGGATGGGGAAAGATCCAGGTCTGTGAGCCTATCTGCACGCGGGGATTCGTCAGCGCTGTGAGCTTCGGCCCATTGAAGTGAAACTCGACGTAGTCCATCACGAACGCGACCGTGTTCAACTCCTCACCAACGAGTCCGGTGGGGTCGTCTGTGTCGTGGGTCATTCGCCTATTCTCCGGGAACCGAACTCGCGCTGTCAGCTTGGGAAGTCTCTATCGCCCCTGGCCACGCACGAAGATCAGCCCCCCTCAGACGATCGTCAGGGCAGTAGTCCATCGAGCCGGGTCTGGAGCTCCTCTTCCCGGCGTGCGATCATCGGCTCATGATGTTGATCAGAAAGGGCCATGCCGCGTAGGCGCCCTTCGGAGGTTCGCGCCCGGGGATCGGTGTGCGGACCCCACAGAGCTTCGATCCATCAGGTTCCGGGTCTTGGGCGTCGGCCCATGGCGGCGGTGATCGCGTTGGAGCACACCCGGATGCGGCCGGACCCGCACGCCTCGCCCGAGTGGCCATGGTGGCAACAGCGGCGCTGACCATCAAGGATGGCTTATCAGCCGGTAGGCGGCGGTGCGGCCCTGCTGCGGAGGCGAATGGTCGGCGCCCGGCTTCACAGCCATCCATGTCCGAAGGACTGTCCCAAGGCCAAGCGCGCCTCCGACCGGCGGCACCTGTGCCTCGTCGCGTGCCGTAAGAACTGCGGCAGGCACGGGGGCAGGTGCCTGACGTTCTGCGCTCCCGACTGTGCCAAGCACGCGGTGGCCTGCCCGGACCGTGCCGGGGGCTGGACGTTCACCAAGCCGAAGGGCAAGGAAACGGTCCATCGCCCTGTCGCCTCCGCTGGTGGCCCTGTTGAAGCTCCACCATGCGGCGCAGCAGGCCGAACGCGACGAGGCGGGGAGAGGCGGCAGGACTGGGATCTGGTGTGGTGCGGGCCGGATGGGAGCCCCATCGACGCCGGGGACGACTGGGACGACTGGGACGACTGGAAGGAGATCCTGAAGTCGGCCGGGGTCGACAGGGACGCCCGTGTTCACGACGCGCGCCACACCGCCGCCACGCTTCTGCTGGAAGAGGGCGTGGACATTCGGGTGATTCAGGCGGTCCTCGGCCACTCCCAACTCGCCACGACCAAGCGGTACACCCGCATCACCGAGACCCTGGCGAGTGAGGCGGCGGCTCGGATGGGCCGGGCACCGTGGGACGGCTGACAGCGACCATTGCAACCCTTGGTGCAACCCCGGGCAGACTTTCCGATCTTGAAATGGGAAGTCTGCCCGGATCGTTTAGGTAGGGCGCCTGGGACTCGAACCCAGAACCTACGGATTAAAAGTCCGCAGCTCTAACCATTGAGCTAACGCCCCGCTGGAGACAGCGTACCGAGGATAGTGTCCACTAACGTCCGTCGCCAGGCCCGTACGCGGCTCGGTGTTGGCCGAATCGTACGTGAAAGGGGGAGGCGGATCGTACAGTGGCACCCATGACGAGCGCGGGGCTTGAGTCGACCGGTGGTGTCTCTGTGTCCTCCCGGGAGGGGTATGTAGTGGTCGACGTGGAGACCACAGGTTTCTCCCCGGCCAGGGGAGACCAGATCTGTGAGATCGCCCTGGTCTCCATGGACCCCGGGGGCGCGACCGTCGACGAGTGGCACTCGCTGGTCAATCCGCGCCGCCGGACCGGGGCCGTGCACGTCCACGGCATCACCGACGCGATGGTCGCCGATGCGCCCGTGATCGAAGAGGTCATCGACGAGATCTGGCGGCGGATCGCCGGACGCGTCCTGGTCGCTCACAACGCCTCTTTCGACCTGCGCTTCCTCAAGGCCCTTCCGGAGAGCCACTGGCTGACCGAGACCCTGTGCACCCAGCGGCTCGCCTCCGGCTTCATCCCCGGGGGAGCCGGGGGAAAGGTGACGCTCGCCGCGTGCTGCGAACGGGCGGGCATACCGCTCTCCGGCGCCCATGCCGCGCTGGTCGACGCCCGGGCCGCCGCCGAGCTGCTCCGCTTCTACATGCGCGGGGGCGTCTCCTGGCGGGAGGAGCTGAGCAGAGCGGCCCGAGCCCCCGGCTGGCGTCCCAGCGGCCGGCCTCAGCGGCCGCCGCTTCAGCGGTAGACGGACGGCGGGCGGAGGCGTCCCGCGCCGATCGGTCGACGTTTCCGGGATGGTCGGGGCGGCTCAGCCGGCGTTTCGGTGGGGGCGGGGCAGCTCCGTGGGCGGGACGCCCGGGTGCGCGGTTGAGGTTTCGACGGTGGGCGGGGGTTCCCATGTCGGGAGGGCTCATCGGCCGGGGTTTGGGGGGTGGGCGGGACGCCCCGGTAGGCGAGACGTCCCGCTGGTCCTGCGGTGGGCGGTGCTTAGCGATAGGCGGGGATGCCGGTCAGGGCCTCGCCGAGGACGAGGGTGTGGATCTCCTGAGTGCCCTCGTAGGTCAGCACACTCTCCAGGTTGTTCATGTGCCGGATCACCGGATACTCCAGCGTGATGCCGTTGCCGCCGAGGATGGAGCGCGCCTGGCGGGCGATGTCCAGGGCGGCGCGGACGTTGGCGAGCTTGCCGAAGCTGACCTGGCGCGGGGTGAGGGTGCCGGCGTCCTTCAGACGGCCCAGGTGGAGGGCGGTGAGCTGAGACTGAGCCAGGCCGACGTACATCCAGGCGAGCTTCTCCTGGGTGAGCTGGAAGCCGCCGATGGGCTTGCCGAACTGGACGCGGGTTCTGGAGTAGTCGACGGCGGACTCCAGGCAGGCGCGGGCCGCGCCCACAACGCCCCACAGGATGCCGAAGCGGGCCTCCGACAGGCACGACAGCGGGCCCTTCAGACCGCGGACCTCAGGCAGTACGGCCGACGCCGGAAGGCGGACGTCGTCGAAGTACAGGGACGAGGTGGCCGAGGCCCGCAGGGACATCTTCTTGTGGATCTCCGGGGCGGAGAAGCCCGGGGTGTCGGTGGGGACGACGAAGCCGCGGATGCCGTCCTCGGTCTGGGCCCACACCACGGCGACGTCGGAGATGGATCCGTTGGTGATCCACATCTTGGAGCCGTTGAGAATCCAGTCTCCTGAGGTGTCCTGCTTGGCGTGGGTGCGCATGTTGGCGGGGTCGGAGCCGTGGTCTGGCTCGGTCAGGCCGAAGCAGCCGATCGCCTCCCCCGCGGCCATCCGGGGGAGCCACTCCTCCTTCTGCTCCGCGGAGCCGTACTTCCAGATCGGGAACATGGCGAGCGAGCCCTGCACCGAGACGAACGATCGCAGCCCCGAGTCACCGGCCTCCAGTTCCCGGCAGGCCACGCCGTACGAGACGGCGTCCAGGCCCGCGCAGCCGTACCCCTCCAGGTGCATGCCCAGCACGCCGAGCGAGCCGAGCAGCGGGCTCAGTTCGCGGGCGGGGAAGACCGCGTCCTCGAACCAGTCGCCCACGTGGGGAAGCACCTTGTCCGCCACGAACTCCTTCACGGTGTCGCGGATAAGGCGCTGTTCTTCGGAGAGCGCGTCGTCGATGTGCAGGAGGTCGTCCATGGGGTGTTCCTCTCTCGTCGGCCCCTGTCAGGGTATTGCCGACGCTCATGGATGGCATGTCAGGGTCGGGCCAGGGGGAATCCCGATGTGACCGTGCCTCTTTAGCGGGCAGTCTGAAGGCATGAGCGAAAACGACTTCTCGCCCGTCAGGCAGCTCCGCAGGACCAGGGACGGCCGCATCATCGCCGGTGTGGCCTCCGGTCTCGGACGCTACATCGGAATCGACCCCAACATCATCCGTGCGGTTCTCGCCGTCGCCAGCCTCTTCGGCGGCCTGGGGGTGGGAATCTACGTGATCGGCTGGCTGCTCCTGCCCGATGAGGGCAAGAACAGGTCGATCCTCCAGGACCTGGTCGATAGAAACAAGGACAATCCGGTCTGGCTGGACACCAAGGCCAAGGCGGAGCAGGGCTGGGCCAAGGCCGAGCAGAGCTGGACCAGGGCCACCAGCCAGCGGGGGCCGCAGCAGCCGGCTCCGCGGTACCCGACCCACCAGGACCCGGCTCCGCGACACCCCGCCCCCGCGGCTCCGCGGAACCACGACGACCCCGGCCACCAGGCGTGACTCAGGCGCCCGCCTCGGCGCGAACCCTCTCGATGATCTCCTGGCGGGAACGGGTCCAGAGTACGGCCAGCGCGGCCGCGACAAGAAGTCCCGCCGCGCCGGCCAGGGCCACCACGGTCTCGGGGCCCAGCCTGTCGGCGGCGGCACCGCCGACGAGGATGCCGACTCCCTGGGAGGCCAGCAGGCCCGAGTGCACGAGCCCGAAGGCCAGGGCCCGCCGTTCGGCGGGCACGCACTGCACGAAAGCCGCGTTGGCCGCGAGCTGGTAGGCGCCACCGACGCCCGAGACGAACCATAGGGCCAGCACCACGGCGAGCGGTGGCCGCAGCACGCACAGGACCAACGGTGCGCAGGTCAGCATCGCCATCCAGCCCATGGTGAGCAGTCGTCTCGACGGGCTGACGTACCGGCTGAACAGGAACGCGCCGATGACCGTCCCGGTCGGCATCGCGCCCATCAGCAGGCCGGCGACGAACGAGACCCGCCGCGGGTCGTCCGTCAGCGCGGCCGCGTAGGGGGTCGCGATCCCCTCGGGGAGCACGTAGAAGCCGCACAGCCAGGCGAAGAGCACCAGCGTTCGCAGGCGGGGGTCGCCGAAGACGAGCCTGGCGCCGGCCAGGGTCATGGTCCACATGGAGGGACGGCCCGCGTCGCCGCGGCTGGGGGCGGAGCGTCGCCGTACCCCGGCGACGAGGATGAGCGCGGAGGCCATGAACGTGGCCGCGTCCAGGGCCAGCGCCCGGTACGGCCCCATCCCCATGATCAGGGCGCCGCCGAGGGCGAAGCCCAGCATCTGGGCGCCCTGGTTGGTCATGTTCTGCAGCGCCGAGCCCGCGACATAACGGTCGCCTTCGAGCAGCTCGGGCAGGAGTGCGGCCCTGGCGGCCGAGAACGGGGCGCTGAGCAGCACCACGCAGAAGACCAGTGTGCACAGGACGGGGAACGGGATGCCCGGGATCGCCATGAGCGCGACCATGACCGCCCGGAGCAGGTCGCAGATAATCATGATGCGTCGGCGGGCGTGGCGGTCGGCAAGGGCCGCGAGCAACGGCCCGCCGATGATCGGTGGCAGGTAGGTCAGGGCGTAGACCGATGCCGTGGCCAGGGGCGAGTCCGTACGCTGGAACACCAGCACGGACAGGGCCACTCGGGAAAGCTGGTCGCCGAGGAGCGAAAGCCCCTGCGCCAACCAGAGCGCGCGAAACTCGCCAATGGCGAAGATCTCGCCGTACGTCGCTTGCCGCTCGGCAGGGCGGCGGTGCCGCCCGGGTAGCCGACCGGGCCTGGTGGCCGCCATAGGACTCCGCTGGGCTACAGGCACATTGACTGTGGGTGGTCACTATGTAACCTACGGTGCCCGTTGAATCGCCGACGCGCAACTGAAAGCGACCAACCCCATGCAGGCTGTAGCCGCAAATTGGGAAATTTCAGGCATGGCGCAGGGTGATGTGTAAATGCGGCTTTGGCTACCAGCCGAGCTCGTGCAGCCTGTCGTCGTCGATGCCGAAATGGTGGGCGATCTCGTGGACCACCGTGATCCGTACCTCCGCCACCACATCGTCCTCGGTCTCGCATATCGACCGGATCGGGTTACGGTAGATCTCGATCCGGTCGGGTAACACCCCCGCGTACCAGTCGCCGCGCTCGGTGAGAGGAATCCCCGTGTACAGGCCCAGCAGATCCGGCTCGGGCGGATCGTCCACGACCACCACGACCACGTTGTTCATGACTTTCGTCAGCTCGGGAGGGATCGTGTCCAGCGCCTCGGCCACGAGCTCCTCGAACTTCTCTCGCGAGACCTCGATCACATCTGCCATTGTGCCCCTTGTTTCCGGGTAAGAGGCATGCGCATGCATCTTACGAACTGGACCCACGGACTCCGCCGCTTCGCGAAGGGGCGGACTGTGCGCGGTGCGGCCATCGTCGCCGTCGCCGTCGCGGGCGCTTGGCTGGGCGTCACGCTCGGCGGGGCCGTGCACGCCAACGTCGGACCGGTCGAGATCGGCATGTCCCTCCAGCCGTCCTGGGCGGGGGAGACCGTCCTGGACGCCCATCCGTTCGGCATGCTCCTTTTTGACACCCACAACGCCCCGATCGCCCTGCGCGTCACCCTGGAGAACATCAACCCCGCCCGCGCCGGGGCACTCCTGGAGGACTCCCGGCTCTCCGCCCAGCTTCCCGCCCTCCTGGAGAGAGAACTGCGCGAAGGCGTCAAGACTCTGGTACTGCGAGCCGTCCTCTGCGGCCTGGCGGGCGCCCTGATCGGCACGCTGATCGTCTTTCGCCGGCCCGGAGCGGCTCTGGCGGGCCTGCTGAGCGCGGCCGTCGCGATCGCCGGCACGGGGGCGGCCATCGCCCTGACCTTCCGGCCGGACTCCGTGGTGGAGCCGAAGTACACCGGCCTGCTCGCCGGAGCGCCGTCCCTGGTCGGCGACGCCGAGTCGATCGTGACGAAGTTCGAGTCCTACCGGCTCCAGCTCGCCAAGCTGGTCAACAACGTCTCCCAGCTCTACGACACGGTCTCGGCCCTGCCGCTCTACGACTCCGACCCCACCTCGATCCGGGTGCTCCACGTCTCCGACATCCACCTCAACCCCATCGCCTGGAACCTCATCCACTCGGTCACCACCCAGTTCAAGATCGATGTGATCGTGGACACCGGTGACCTGACCGACCACGGAACCGGGCCCGAGGAGAAGTTCGTCAAGGAGATCGGCGACTTCGGCCTGCCGTACGTCTTCGTCAGGGGCAACCACGACTCCATGGCCACCCAGCGGGCCGTGGCCAGGCAGAAGGGTGCGATCGTCCTCGACGGATCGGTCAAGACCGTGGCGGGGCTGCGCCTCTACGGCCTGGGCGACCCCCGGTTCACCCCCGACAAGTCCGTGGCCGTCGACTCCGACCTGGAGTCCCTGGCCGCCCTGGGGCGCTCCCACGCCGCCCGGCTCGGCGAGACGTCACCCCCGGTCGACCTGGTGGCGGTGCACGACCCGACGATCGCGAAGGGCTTCTCCGGCGCGGCCCCCATGATCCTCGCCGGACACTCCCACGAACGATCCACCGAACTGCTCGCCTCGGGGACCCGCCTCCTCGTGCAGGGCTCCACCGGCGGAGCCGGTCTACGCGCCCTGGAACACGATGAACCGACCCCCGTCGCGGCCTCGGTTCTGTACTTCGATCGGGAGACACATCGCCTGCGGGCCTGGGACGACATCACGCTGGGAGGTCTCGGGGAGCAGTCCGTTCAGATCGAACGTCACGTTGAGACCGACCCTGGCCGTACAATTTCCCCAGGGCCCACGGTCGCCCCGTCTCCAGCGGGATCGACCACCGGCACCACGACGCCTTGAGCCGGAACGCCGCTTTGGCATCGGGATCAAAAGTCCCCTATGCTTCAGAGGTCTCCAGCGGAAGACGGCAATGGAACAGGATGAGAGTCCTGAGCCCCCATCGTCTAGTGGCCTAGGACACCGCCCTTTCAAGGCGGCGACACGGGTTCGAATCCCGTTGGGGGCACCGGCCGAGCCTGGCTCGTCAGGGAAACGGCAGGTCGAAGACCGCCGAAGAACTGGTAAGCTAAGCGAGGCAAGAAAGCAGGGAGCTTAGCTCCCGGCCAAGCAAGGTCCTGTAGAGCAGTTTGGAGTGCTCGCCACCCTGTCAAGGTGGAGGTCGCGGGTTCAAGTCCCGTCAGGACCGCTCCGGTAGGTGTTCGATTCACCGCCGAGGTCAGGTAGCTCAGTCGGTACGAGCGTCCGCCTGAAAAGCGGAAGGTCGGCGGTTCGACCCCGCCCCTGACCACCTCATCTGAACAGCGCAGACGCTCCGAGCCGATCATGGCCGGGGCGTTTTTGGTTGTGGTCGACGGTAAGGCTGACAACAACGCGCCACGACTGGCGCGGCTGTCGGTCCTGACCGAGCTGCAGTGTGAGCTGATCGTGGCCAACACGATGGACGGCCTGGCCTCTGCTCGCGCCCGCGGCCGGGTCGGCGGACGCCGGCCCAAGCTCACCGCCCACCAGGCCGCCCCTGCCCAGGAGCTGTACGCACGCGGGACAAGACCGTTCAGCAGACTCACCCTCACGGCCTTGTGGCGATCACTAGCGACTCGACACCGCACATGACACTCAAGGCCGTCCTGCTGTCCGCGAAACGATCGACCCGCCGCTCAGCACAACAATCCGGACGATAAAGAACAAGCTAAGCCCGGCTCACCGTACTGCTTCTACTCGCAGGCCAATACATGTCGGCGTAGGCGGGCTCCATCTCCCACTACGGTCGGCCGAACCAGGGCCGCGCCTGCTCCAAGTGCACCACGTCGGAGGAGATCAGATGATCGGCCGATAGGGCTCGGTGCGCAGCTCACGGTAGAGCTTGCGTGCCGCGTCGAGCAGGCCCACGACGATGGAAGTGACCAGCACGACCTTCACGATCTGGTCGGCGGGCTCGGCGGCGAACATCGCACCCGCCGAGGTGACCCAGCCGAAGACCGCGCACGCGGCGAGTGTCAGCCCGATCTCGATGCGCCTGGTCAACGGCTGCCACCTCCCACGGACGATCAGCACCGCGTACAGCACGAAGTGCCCGGCCAGCACCGCCACCAGCCAGGGCGCACGCTCACGCAGGAACCCCTCGTCCATCGCCAGCGCCCGGTAGGCTTCGGGCGCGGCCTGGCCCCCGAGCAGCACGTCTCCGTTGAACAGCAGGAACAACCCCACTCCTCCTGCGACGACGGCGGCCAGACAGGCGAGGCGGCTGACCCGATCGCGCCCGAAGCGGCGAGGCCGCCACGCGACGGCGCCTGGCCGGGTACGGCGCCACCACGCGGCAATGGCGAAACCGGTCACGAGCACGCCAGGCCACCACAGCGCGCCCACGCCGTCGCCGGTCCACCACTGACCGAGCGCGCCGAGCAGGTCGCCTGCCGACGCGATCGGGTGCCGCATGAGTGTGTCGAGCAGGCCGAGCACCCAGATGACGGCGACACCGATTACGGCGAGCCTGACGAATCGGCGCGAGTCGGCGGGATCGATGAGGATCAGCGGCTGACGGTATCTCGCGGCGGTCTCGGCGGGACGGCCGTAGCCGAGCACCAGGGCGGTGGCCATCGCCTCGTCGGCGGGGTGGCCCGCCTGCTCGGCTTCGGCGGCGAGCTGTTCGGTCAGCAGGCTGCGCAGCTCATAGCCGACGTCGCGCCGCTGCGCCCGCGGCAGCAGCCTGGCCACGTCGTCCACATAACTCTGGATGAGGTCGTCGGGGGTCATGGGCACTCTCCGCCTTTCAGGAGAAGATCCACGGTGTGGTTGAGTCCGCGCCATGAGGCCGTGAGCCGTCGATACAGCTCCAGGCCGTCGGCGCTGAGCACGTAGTAGCGGCGTGGCGGGCCGCCATCGGTGCGCCATTCGCTGGTCAGCACGCCTTGGGACTCCAGCCGCCTGAGCAGGGGGTAGAGCGTGCCCTCCTCGATCGGCATGCCGCTTTCCGCCAGCGATTGGCGCAGTTCGTAGCCGTAGTGCGCGGTGCGCAGCTGCGACAGCGCGGCGAGGACGACGACGCCACGCCGCAGCTCCAGTTCGAGCTTGTCGTACGCACCTTCTGTCACCATGTGGCACACAGTACTATGCGCCACACAGCTAGTCCATGCCTCAGGCCTCGGTGCTGGTGGGCGCGCCGTGATCCCCGCCCTGCGGGCAGCGCTGGCGGCCGGGCCTGAACGGTGCGGATCACCCGGCCGAGTTCCTCGATGGCCCGGTAGGTGGGGTGCTTGGGGCCGCCGCGGGTGGAGGGGACCCGGGACGACGAAAGCTCACGGGGCGTTGACTTTGTCGCAAGATATGACGCAACCTATTGCTACAAAGCTTGCGACAAAGGGGGCGCCATGACCCGTGAGCCGTTACCGGACGCCGGCCCGTCGGCGCGTGCGGCCGATCTGCGACTGGCGGGCGAGTGGCTGGCCCTGCACGACCTGGCCGGCGCCCGCCCGACCCCGCTGCTGGCCAGCCGGCTGGCGGCCCGCAGACGCGCCGGCCTCGCCGCTCAGGTCATCCTGGCCATGCTGATCCTCGCGAGCGCGCTCGCCGCCACTTCCGCCTTCGGCGGCCTCCCGCCGCATCACCCGCTGCCGCTGCTGGCCCTGACCGCGATGGTGGCCGGGCTGCTGCTGGCACAGTCGCTGCTCGACCGGTGGGTGCGACGCGTCGACCAGCGGGCGGGCGCGACGCTGTCGCGCAGGGCCGCCCATTCGATCCAGCCCGGCTGGCGGGCCGTGCTCGGCCGGCCGTACGCCGTCTTCGCGGTCGCCACGTTCGCCGGTGCGATGGTGCTGGCCGGGAGCGCCCTGGCCGTTCCCGACCCCACCGTGCGGCAGCGGGCCGTCGTCCTGCTGATCGGCCTGCTCGGCGTGACAGCCATCATCGCCATGCAGCTGCGCCACCTGCTCAGGCACCCGGTCGTGGCGGAGGACGAGGAGTCGCTGACCGCCGACGTCATCATGCGCGTCGAGGACGCCCGCGCCCTCACCACACCGAGTGTGCAGTGGTCGCTGCCCATGGTGCTGCTGTTCGGCACCGCGCCCGGCTGGTTGAGCGCCGCTTCGGTCGCTTACCTGATCCTGGGCCTGGTCGCGAGCATCGCGCTCCAGGCCAGGACGCCGCCGAGCGCGACGGTGGCCCGGCGGGCCATGAGCGTCCGATGATCGTCATCGACGCGGCCTCGCCGGTGCCGCCGTTCGAGCAGCTGCGGGCCCAGCTCGCCCGGCAGATCCAGGACCGCACGCTGGCCGTGGGCGCCCGGCTGCCGACCATCCGCCACCTCGCGGCAGACCTCGGCCTGGCCGTCAACACGGTCGGCCGGGCCTACCGGGAGCTGGAGGAGGCCGGGCTGATCGAGACGCGCGGGCGGGCGGGCTCGTTCGTGTCGGCCGCCGGTGAGGAGGGCCGGGAGCGGGCTCGCCGGGCCGCCGCCGACTACGCGGCCGTGATCGCCAGCGTCGGCATCGACGCGGGCGAGGCGATCCGCATCGTACAGGCGGCTCTGACGTCCGGCGCGGCAGCACCGGCCTCGTCATGACCGCGACAGCCTGTTGGTTCCGGCTGCCGCTTCAACCTGTATGTCTTCCGGTCACTGGGCGGGGGGAGTTCCCTCTGGCCGGATGCAGTCGTCGAGGCCGCCCATCACGCTCACCTGTCCCCCGTCCGGGGGCGGAGTGTAGTTGAGGTGGAGCCGGTAGTGGTCGCCGAACGGGCGGATCTCCACGCTGTGGTCTTCCTGCCACCGGACGGTGGCCTGCCGGGCGCCCCAGTACGTCGCCACGGCCGACAGGTACCGACGTCCCTCCTTCAGCCCCATCGTCTCCGTCACGTGCTCCACTCCCGGTGTGATCTGCCCGGTGGTGGTGAGTCTGCGACCGAAGTGGACGCAGGAGGAGACGTCCTCCAGGGGGTAGGTTTTGGCGATCTTCACGGGCAGAGCCTGGAACGTCTGCTGAAGATAGCTGTTCACCACCGTCATCGCTTCCCGCCTGGTGAGAGACGTTCCCGGGGACGTGGCGCATCCCGCCGAAGTCAGCAGCACCACGACGGCCACGCTCCCTTTGATCATGGCGTTCCTCAATTTCTCCTTCTCCCCATAAGATCGTTTGCCTATGCCGTGGACCTGGCCAAGATCGGCTTTCCGTCGTGGTGGCGCCGGCTGAACAGCCCTTCGCGGACGTCGGGCGGGTGGCCTTCGGCCCTTCAGGCAGGCCCCACCGCTACCGCGTGCATTGCTTCCCGGAGAACCTGGTGTCAAGAAGGCCCCGACCCCTCCTGCGCAGGGGGCCGGGGCCGCGCTGAACTTCGGCGTCGGGGGATGCAGGGCGCGCAGCCGGGCATACCGGCGGGCCACCCGCGCCGCGGCCTGTTCGGGATCGCCGCACCGGTTCGAGGCGTACATCGCCCGCCGTTCCTGGGCGTCCCAGCCCGCGCACCACCAGTACCGGTCACCGTTGCATCACACGATCAACCCGGTCCAGACCGACACGAGCGCCAGCCCATAGCCGTCGTGGACGTCGGCGGTAATCTGCCGGCGCGCCAAGGCGTCGCGTAGTCGCTCAGCGGCTTGAACCGCCCAGGAGTCGTACGGCGGGAGCGTCATAGATCTGCCCCCTACGCCGCTGTTTTCGGGCCGGTCGCCAGGATCAGTTCCACGGCCTTCTCTGGCTGCTTTCGGCTGACAGCCTGAGGGGCAGGAGCGTTGTGCGGGCAGACCATGTAGCACTCGGCACGTGCTCCCATGGTCACGGTGACATCGCCCCGGCCCGCGGGGTCGATCACGACCAGCTCAGGAGGGCAGCGGCTCAGCCACGATCGAACAGGGGGTTCGTCGGGCCACGAGGTGGCGTCCTGGCGGTTGGCGAACAGCCCCAGGCTGATCACCTGATGACATCGGGAGCGCACGCCCCGCTCTTTAAGGAGTTGTTGCAGGACGGCCAACGCTTTGTCCTGGGTTTCTGCGGTCTTTTCATCGATGGAAAGGGGAACGGCCCGAGAGTCGTTCACGAGGCACACCTCCAGTGCGCGATCGAGAGATCCGTACGGCGTGGCAGCACTTGCGGGTTCCGTTTTCTGGTGCCCACGAAATCGCCTTATCCGCACCACAGAACAGGGGAGGAATAAGGGCTTCGATTCATCGCGCCGGCTACTGAGACCACTCTGTGGAAAGAGATGTCGAGCTGGAAGACCAGAGGTCGGGCCTGTCAAAGGGCAGATGGAGGGCAGATTGAAGATTTGCCTCCCATGCTTTTTATGGCCATGCTTGAGGCATATCCCGGAGAGGGGGGCGGTCATGGCCGAGCCGAACGTTCAGTTGCGCCAGGCGCGAGAGCGCAAGGAATCTCCGAACATCGCTGGGCAAGTCCTGTCTCGGCAGGAACTCGCCGATATGGTTAATGCGTGGATTTATGAGCATTTGAAGCGTACGGCGTGCCTCAGCGCGAACTACATCGGCAAGATGGAGCGTGGTGTTCTCCACTGGCCCAACAGCGACTACCGCAGGGGGCTGCGTGCCGTACTGGGGGTACGGACCGATGGTGCTCTCGGTTTCCGGCGTCCGCACCACTCGCCGCCCACCGCTACGGTGACGGACGTGGACCGCAAAGAGTTTCTTCGTGCGGCCTTCGGGACTGTCGCGGTGGTGGCCGGTCAGCCGTTCGCCGAGCTGGCGACCGCGACCGAGACGCCCCGCATTCCCTCTGTCATCACCACCGCCGACATCCAGGGCGTACGCGACATCGCGGGGACCTTCTCCACCTGGGGCCATGCTTACGGCAGCGGGCTGGTCCGTGAGACCGTCAACAGCCAGCTCCGCTACTCGGTCGAACTTCTGGCGGTTCGGTGCCCGCAGCGACTGCACCCCGACCTCTACTCGGCGGTCGGACTTCTCGGGCATGTGGCGGCGTCGATGGCGTTCGACGCCTACGCCCACGAGGACGCCAAACGGATGTTCCGGCTGGCATTGGCATGCGCCGAAGAGGTCGGGGACTGGCATCTTCGGGCGAAGGTGCTGTCGACCATGGCCAGGCAGGCGATTTGGTGCGGCGATCCGGACACCGGTCCGACCCTGGTGGAGCTCGCCTTGGTCCGTGCCGACCGGCTCACCCCCGCCGAACGGGCCATGCTGCTGGCCGCCCGCGCTCGGGCACTGGCCAAACTGGGACGCACCCAGGAGACGCTTCACACGGTCGGCGCCGCGGATGAGGAGTTCAGCCGACTGCGCATCGAGGAAGAGCGGCCGTGGATGCGTTACTACGACGCCGCCCAGCACGCCGGAGACACCGGGCACGCGCTGTTTGACCTCGCCGTCCACGGCCGGTTCATCAGCGAGGCGTCCGGCCGGCTTTCGGCCGCCGTGGCCGGCCACGGTGACGCCTACATCCGCTCCCGGGCGTTCAGCGCCATCAAACTCGCGTCGCTGACCATGGCGACGGGCGCCCCGGAAGAGGCCGCCGCGATCGGCACCCGGGCACTGAGCGACGCGTCCACGGTGCGCTCTCGCAGGGCGGCCGACGAACTCCGCGAACTCCACAGGCACGCCGCGCCGTACGAACACATCACCGAGGTGGCCGAACTACGGCATCGCGTCGTCGAAGTGGTCTCCGGCGCATGACCCAGGTCAACCCCCCACAGGACGCGAGCCTGAAGGCGCTGCACGTCGCCTGCCGGCAGACCGGGATCGGCGTGAGCGGAGCCGAGCCGGTCCGCTTCAGTGAGAACGCCATCTACCGGCTGCCGCACGGAGTCGTCGCGCGGGTCAGCCGGGCCGGCGGGCTTCAGACCGCCGCCAAAGAGATTCAGGTGGCCCGCTGGCCGGAAGGCGCTGGGGTGCCCGCCGTGCGGGCGCTTGCCGAGGTGGATCAGCCGGTCGAGGCCGAGGGCAGGGCGGTGACGTTCTGGCGGGAGCTGGCGGGAGCTTCCGTCGCACCGGCCGGGCACCGCCGCCGACGCCGCCGCCCTGCTCAGAACGCTGCACGGTCTGCCCCTTCCGGAGCAGTTCGCCCTTCCCCCACTCAATCCGTTCGTACGGCTCGGCGAACGGATCGACCACGCCCGCATGTACACCGCCGCAGAACGGCGGTGGCTGCGCGAGCGCCTGGCCGGTCTCGAACGCGAATACGCCGCGCCGCCGCCGGGCCTGCCCGCCTGTGTGGTGCACGGGGACGCCTGGATCGGCAACGTGCTGGTGACCGAGGGCGGCCGGGCGGTCCTGGCCGACTTCGAGCGCAGCGCGTTCGGGCCGCCGGAATGGGATCTGGTGTCCATGGCGGTTAAGTACGCCACCCTTGGTGGGATCTCCGCGGATGACTACGCCGCGTTCGCCGCGACCTACGGCCACGACGTCATGGCCTGGGAGGGCTATCGGGTGCTGCGCGACATCCGGGAACTCCGCCTGGTCACCATGGCGGCGCAGGCCGGTATGGAGGACGCCGGGGTCCGGGGCGAGGCGGCCGTACGGCTGGCCGCGATCCGCGGCCAGAGCGGTCCCCGCCCTTGGCACTGGAAAGCGGTGAGCCGGTGACATGCACCTGAGAGCGGCCCGACTCAGGGAGCGACTGCCGGACGTGACCAGGGCCGGAGGTGACAGCAGCGATGACAGCAACGTCCCCGCACGCGGGCTCACCTCGACTACCGTCCACCACCCTCTGACCACGGCATCCCGCACCCGACGAGGGCGATCGCTCCGCCTGAAAAGCGGAAGGTCGGCGGTTCGACCCCGCCCCTGACCACAGCAACTGAGCAGGGAAGATGCCCCGAACGATCAACGTTCGGGGCTTTTTTGATCTTCGGTGACAGCAACGCCACTCGCTGAATGGCGCTGCTCCGTGCCGTACGCGGGGCTTGACAGCCGGAACCCAGGTGCCGCTCCCATACCTGCCGCAGAATCCGGACCTTCGGCAGGCGGCGTAATCGCGGCGGAGCCTCGGTGGTGTACACCGCATTTAAAATCGTTATGCCGTCCTGGCCGACTCGCAGCGTGTACGCGGCCAGTTCCTCCTTTCCCTGGGGCAGCCGGTCATAGCGGATCGGACGGGCATACCGCTGTGTCCACTCCGGCGTGATCAGGTTGGCCGGCCAGTCCTCGTTGACGGCAGCCGGCTCCTCCAGGGCGGCCCGCAGCGTTTCGCCCACCGGCTCCACCCGGTTCAACCGGCGCACCGCAGCCAATACGTGGGTGGAATCGGCGCGCACCCGTCCTCGCCGATTGACCAACCCGGCTGCCGTCGGCCGATCGACCATCATCGCCGGCAGCTGGTCAGCCCGATCTCCCTTGGCCATTCGAAACTCGCTGAGCACCGAGTGATCGAAGGTGAGCTGTCGGACGTCGAGCTGCCGCCCCCACCGCAGGATCCGGGCGGGTTCGTCGGCGGTGACGGCGTGGGCGGCGTGCCGTACGGCGTCGGCCGGCAGGTCGGCAGTGGCCCAGGCCAAGGGCGGAGAGGCAGGGGCGCCGGGGCCGTCGAGGCGGATCACGGTGTGGAAGTGCACCACCCCGCGCCGCTGGTACTCGGCGACCTTGGCGAAGGAGATCGTGCACTGCTGGCGCAGCTCCCGCAGTCGTTCTTCTGGAGCGAGGTCTTCGCGCCATCCCCAAAAACATGAACACCTATTTAGACTTGGACTGAAATGGAAAGTATGAAAAGATGAATCCTCTGCTCACGCCTTCTATAAAATTAGTCTCCAGTCTAGCCCCTGTGACCAAGTCCACAAGAGCCATGGGTGCGGCGCACGCGTTGTCGGTCATGCGGAACAGGTCAAATAGCGGAGACTGGTGAAAAACTTGCGGAGGCCATTCATTGGATTCGAAAATATCGACACTCCAGATAATTTGACCGTTCATGATGCGTTCGAGTTGATTGACCCCTTCGGCGTTCCAGTGGACGTATGTAAAATCCGCATCCTTGCTTAGCGCGGCGAGGATATCGGATCGGCTGGCGTGATAACCAATCTCTAGAAGTGAGGCCGTAGACCCCTGACATGCATACGATACGTGTACTACGTTGTTGTTGGAGAACTCGTCGGGTTGTCCTGCCCTTGCTTCCCATGGGTGGCCGAGAGTGAGGCGATCCCCCAATTCCCGCTCTTCGAGCGCATGAGTCTTCGACTCAATGACTGCCCAGCAAAGTTCGACTCGCAGTCATTGGTATTTCGCGAGAAGAGGATGTCGACGGCGACGATGGCGCGTTTTCGGCCGTGATGTTTTGCTGCTCGTCGGTAACGCTCGACCAGGAAGGTGCTGGAGCGGGAGGCGGCCGCGACGATCTCGCCGAGTCGGCGATTGCCCTTGCCGGCGGATCTGCCTGACCGCGAACGACACCGGCTGAACCATCTGAAGGAAACGTACGTTTGTGGGGCATGAGATTACGAATGACCCTGCTCGTGGCACTGTTGTCCCTGACTGCGGCCTGCGGAGGTGCGGAATCGGATACGTCGGCGACCCTGGCTGACGATGGGCCGGCGAAGCCGGTTGCATTGTGGGGTGCCGAAGGCGGGTTCGTGACCGCGACCATGAACGTGCTGCGTCCGCCGAGGGTGGTGCTGTACAGCGACGGCCTGGTGATCGTTGACGCGAGCAAGCAGCTGAAGCTCACCGATGCCGAGACGGCCGAGACGGTCGCGTCGATGGAGACGTACCTGACCGGGCAACCGCCGACAGCGGAGCCCAAACCGGGCGCGCCGATGGTGACGGACGTGCCGACCACCGTCCTCGGGGTACGGGGGAAGGACGGAAAGATGCTGGAGGTCCGGGCCCCGGCTCTGGACCAGGTCGCGAACTTCTACCCGAAGGAGCTCTCGGAGGCGAAGAAGCTGATGAACGGCTTGGCGACCCGGGTCGCCGCCGCGGGCACCGGCTACGTCGCCACCCGCGTCCGCATGGTCGCCGAAGGGGCCGCCTCGGCGGAGGGCAAGCCGGCGCCGTGGCCCCCAGGGGTCCCGGAGCCTTCGGGCACGGTGGACCCGATTTGGCAGAAAGACATCGAAGGGGCGGCGGTGAGTACGACCATCAAGGCGGTGCCTGCTGGGCAGGAGTACGGCCGGTCACTCTTCAAGACCAGTTCGGGTGCACTCTTCGTGCTCTCCTGGCGGTACCTGTTGCCTGACGAATAGCAAGGGCTGATGACGGGAGCTCACGGCTACTTTATCAAGTCGTCGTCCGCCAGACGCGCAAACCATGATGATCAGCAGACCGAAATGGCCGACATGAAGCCTGGCCGTGCCACCGGTGGGTGCTGAAGGCGGGCGGCGGCGGATCCGACCATCTCGCTGCTAACACATCTAAGGCGGATACTATCCCTCTCATCGCTTATTTTGACCAAGGAGTTCAGGAAGGCCCCATCCATCAGCCCGACATCGGGCTGATGGATGGTCGGTGACAATCTCGTTGCCGACATCAGTGGGGGACAGGCGGCCGGGCTACGTACGATCTGGATCGACCGAGGCGCTTGGGACGGTCACGATCACAGCGCGGATCATGTCACCACCGACGTGCTTCAGGTCATGGAGATTCTGCACAGCGAGCGGTGATCGAGCGGCCATGCCGCAGCCCGGCGAGGAGTGCCGTACAGCAGCCTCGTACAGCAACACCGTCTTACGCGATCACATCCCATCGCACCGCATCCACCGCCTGACCAGGGCTGAGGTTCCTCCGACCTGGCACCTGCCGTTCACTCGTAATGAAGGGGTCGCATATCGGATGAGGGGGTCAGACGTCTGGTAGGAGGCGAACGAATCTATCGGGCCTATCGGGGCCGATACTAGGCTTTAGATCATGAAGCGTCTGATCGTCGTGGTGCTGGTGGTCGGTGGCCTTGCTGGTGCTGCCGCCGTCGTAGGCGTCCTGGGGGTCGGCAGTTTCGCGGTGGATCGCCTGGGCTTGTTGTTGATGCCCCGCTCGCCGTTTCCCCGCTGTACCGACGATGACAAGCGGCTTGCTTCGGCTCTCGTAGTGCTTAGCATTCTCGATGCCCGTCCGGTCGAGGCGAAGCCGGACGGGAAACGTCTCGGGGGGTGCAATGACGATGACCGGCTCGCGTATGCCGAGCAGTCCTACCAGCTTTCAGTATCGCGTGCCGACGTGCCGTCCTTCTACCGCGAGGTTGCGATCAAGGACGGCTGGAAGTCGGCGCCGATGCCGAAGCAGGAGGAGAGTGCAACGCAGGTCTGCTTCACTAAGGTCATCAACAGCCGGAATGTCTATCTGTCGGTGGGGTACTCCGACAGGCCGGAAGAGAAGGACCGCGATGACTACTTCTTGCAGGTCAGTTCTGGCCCCAGCGGGAGCAATCTGTGCTGATGCCTGGGAGGGGTGTTCGGCCGGTCTGAGGTTCCCCCCGCAGGACGGACACCTTGTCTGAGTCGGCCTTGTGTCGGCTGGGAAGGAAGAGACCCGTGCCTGCGCCACAGCATCGTCGTGGTCACCGACGGTGAGTCCTTCCGCATGCGACAAGCCCGCACTCGAAGCAGCGGGCGCCTCGCCAAGAAGTAGTCAACTACGAAGGCCTGGGGACTTTTACCTGGCCACCGGCGGCGACACGCACTTGGCCGTTGACATCGGTCCTCGGGTCAAACTGCGGCCCGAGGCGGTACCCCTTGATTCTCACAGTCGGTCTTGGGGCGGCAGGGGACGTTCTTGACGTGCTTGGCGTTCAGCAGCCAGCAGGTGAAGCCCTCGGCTTCCAGCAGGTAGTAGACGGGCTTCCAGTATTCCGAGACGGCCTCCATCGCCACCAGGGTGACCTCCTGGCAGCGCAGCCAGTCGGCCAGGTCCAGCAGCGAGGACATCAAAGTGGAGTACTCGCGGACTTTCTGGCGGCGTCGGCCGGGCCGCTCCTCGTGCGGGACGCGCACGCACACCACCAGGCTGGTCTTGGCGATGTCGATGGCGGCCGCGGTCGATGAATTCGAGCGGTTCGCGGTGGTGTCCTCCATGGCGTTGCCTCTTCCGGCTGCCGGGGTGGATGGGGAACGAGCGGTTGCCCGGGGAGCCGACGGGGACAGTGAGAGCCGGGCTCACGTGCTCGAAGCGACAGTTGGGGCCCCTCAAGCGGCTCCCGCGTCAGACTGAATAACGGTCTCGGATCGGCGCCAGGCGGAACACGACATCGGCGGATAACCACTCCCGATTTTCACGCCCGGGGGGCGTCAGCGCCAGCGACAACATGGACTGAAAAGCGGAAGGTCGGCGGTTCGACCCCGCCCCTGACCACAGCAACTGAGCAGGAAAGACGCCCCGAACGATCGTCATTCGGGCCTTTTCTTGGATCTTCGGCGACAGCAGCGCTGATAGCAACGACCTCGCACACTCAGGAAGCGGCCCTTCCCTGCCGAGGTGAATGGTCCTCCTGATCCACGCCGGGATCCGACCTGAGCCACAGATACGATCATAGAATGAAGTCGGTTCTCTCACCGTCATGGTGCCGTCGCGCTGCTGTCGTCCACAGGGAAACGGGTGAGAGCGAACTGGCGGCCACACCCATCATCGACTGGAAACATCCTCGGGTAATGGAGTTGGCGGTCGAAGTCCAGGGCGAGAGCGCCGGGGCGGATCGGGATCTTCTGATCACGGCTCACCGGCTCATCGCCGCACGAGTACGTCCGGTATATGCCATGAATGACAGGCAGCCGGTCTCCAGGACGCTTCTTTTGGAGCGCGGATCGTGTAGTCAGCGGCTGGCGGTTTTGGAAGCGGTGGGGCGAGCCTGCGGGATCGCCGGCAGGGTCAGAGGGTTGCTGGTGGACGGGCGCTTCTGGCATCCGCGTTTTCCCCGGCTGCGGATACTGATCCCGCATCAGGTGGTGCTCGCCTGGCCAGAGTTCCTGCTCGACGACCAGTGGGTGACCGTCTCCGAGTTGTACGGCGATCTGAGCACATTGCAGAGAGGAGGCGGGTTCACGAACACCGGTGGCGAGACGCTCTTCGACGCGGTGGCCCGCACCGCTGTGGACTGGGACGGTGCCACCCGCTCGCCATGTGATCTATCCGGCCACGTTCTGGCCGATCTGGGGTACTTCAGCTCCCGCGACGCTTTGTTCCGGACTCATGGTCAGACGTTGTGCCTGCCGACTCGCATCACTGCGGACCTCATCATGGGCCGTCGGGCAGCTTGGGACACAAGCTTCGACTACTCACGTGATCTTTCTTAGGTTACCGGTCGGGCTGCAACACTCGGATTGAAATTGCCGACCCGGATTGCGACCTCCTGAAGGGTGCTCCGGGTGACCACATTGCACGTGATGTCGGGCGGATTGAGGCGCCCCTTGGTGGCTTCGAGAGCACGCCTTGATGGGCAATGGCTCGACCGCCCTCAGCCGACTCTACCTCTCGATCGGCCACCCGCCGAAGGCATCCAGCCCACCTGATGCGGACTGAGCGGCAGCCGGTTGACGAACAGCGGCCTGGCGCGGTGCTTGTAGTCGGTCGGATTGATCCCGAAGGACCGAATTCGGGCTCGGGCGTGGGCAGGTCGACCGCGATGAGAAAGGCGGTCCGCTCCGCGGCCCGCCGTGCGTCGGGCGACCGTCGGTCGCGCTGCGGCTTTTCGGCCGATCGCGGCCGCGCTGTCCACACGCTAACGGCAAGCGGCGCAGCCGACACAAGCGCAGATAAAACCATCTTTGGAGGACTCTATGTCCCTTGGAGCGGCCAGTGTCTCGGTGAAGTGTTCCTTCGTACGGTGTGTTGCTGTCGAGATCGTGCCACTGAATAGCAATCGCGACCTTTCGGTCATTGTCCACTAGAGCACCCATGAAGATATTTTCGCCTTTTTCTGGAATCTCTGGCGATGGTCGCTCTTGCGGTCGAGTCATTGGGTGGCTAGTTCGATTTCCTGTTATGTGTTCTTGTCTTGCTTTTAAGAGCAAAGGGCAAATAGCCTGGCGTGCTGTCACGGTTGTCGGCAAAGGAGCCGCAAGTCAATGTCGTATCCCCATCAGCCCTAGCAGGGGGGCCACGGTCAGTGGCAGCCCCAGGGCCCCACGTACCCGCCCCAAGCTCCTGTGTACCAGCCGCAGGCCCCTCAGCCTCAAGCCCCGCCGATCGTGATCAACAACGTTGTGTCGGCGTCAGCATCGGCCTCCGCTTTTGCGGTGGGATACCACGTTCGGCGCAAGCGCCAGAAGTTCTGGGTTCACTTCTGGCTGTTCCTGTTCACCGCCGGAATCGGTAATGCAATCTACGCACGGTATGTCATCGACTGGAACCGGAAAAACGGCGCATAAGATATTTACCGTCATTTACCCTCTCGTAGATCGAACAGCTGCGGGAGTTGCACGGATGATCTGTTGGGTCGGGCCGGGGCGCGGTGTCAGCCTTGCGGCTGGCCTGTTTCCCCGGCCGCCCGCCGAACCGGGCGTGCTCGTCTCCAAGCACCCGGCTCTCCACAGATTTCGTGCCGATGGGTCACGCGCGCCGAGGGCAAGACGTACGCTTCATAAAGTACGTACTTGACGTTCGTTGCGGAGTTGGCGCAAGTGAACCTTTCGGAGATCGAGTTCGTCGATCGCATGGGGCTGATCATGGAGCGTCTGGGCGGGACGCGCACTATGGGCCGCCTGTACGCGTGGCTCATGATCTGCGACCCGCCCGACCGGTCCCTCACGGACCTGGCGGCGGAACTCGGCGTGAGCAAGACCTCGGTCAGCACGGTCGCCAGGCAGCTGGAGCTGAGCGGAATGGTGGAACGCGTCCCCACCTCCACCCGGGAGCACCACTACCGGATGGTCGGCGGCGGATGGGCCCAGGTCATGCGGGTCCAGCTGGCCGCCGTCAAGCAGAGCCTCGACACGCTCGACTTCGGGCTGTCGATCCTCGGTGACGACCGGCCCGGCCAGCGCGGCCGACTGGAGGACACCCGGGAGTTCTTCGCCTTCATCCTGCAGGACTCGGACGAGATGTTCGAGCGCTGGAAGGAGTACCGCGAGAAGTCGTCCTGACGTACATCGGCAGAGGGATCCTCAACCAAGGAGAGGCGATGTCCGGCATCGTCGAACGGTACGACATCCCCCAACAGCACTTCTGGCTGCACGGGCCCCGATCGGGCCCGGCGGTCGAGTTCGACGCCCGCACCGGGCTGTGGAACGTCTACGGTTACCCGGAACTGCACGAGGTCCTCGGCGACCCCGTGACGTACTCCTCCGACACCATGCGCGTGGTCCCCAGGGAGTTGATGCCCAGCGGGGATGACTTCTCGCTGGAGGGCTTCATCACCCAGATCGACCCGCCGGAGCACGGCAAGCTGCGCAAGCTGGTCAGCAGCGCCTTCACCCGCAAGGTCGTGGCGGACCTCGAACCGAGGATCGCCGCGCTCACCCACGAGCTGCTCGACGCGGCGCGTGAGCGCGAACGGTTCGAGCTCGTGAACGACCTGGCCTATCCGCTGCCGGTCATCGTCATCGCCGAGCTGCTCGGGGTGCCCAGCGGCGATCGCGCCCTGTTCAAGCGGTGGGCCGACGCGCTGTTCCAGCGTGACGCCGAGATCTCGCTCAACCGGTCCGCCGAGGAGCGCAGCGCGGACATCGAGGCCACGATGGGACCGTGGAAGGAGATGTCCGCCTATCTGGCCGCCCACGCCGCCGAACGCCGGCGACAGCCGCGCGCCGACCTGCTCACCAGGCTGGTGGAGGCCGAGGTGGACGGCGAACGTCTGCCCGACGAGCAGGTGGTCAACTTCGCGATCGTCCTCCTGCTCGCGGGGCACATCACCACGACGATGCTGCTCGGCAACACGGTGCTGTGCCTGGACGCCTTCCCCGAGCAGCAGGACAGGGTTCGTGCCGACCGCTCCTCGATCTCGGCCGTCATCGAGGAGTCCATCCGGTTCCTGACCCCGTTCGCCCTCCTGGGCCGCGCCACCACCCGCGAGGCCCGGCTCGGCGGTGTGACGATCCCGGCCGACCAGATGGTCATGGTCTGGCTCGCGGCGGCCAACCGGGATCCGCGCCAGTTCCCCGACCCCGACGTCTTCGACCCCGGCCGCGACTCCAACCCGCACCTCGGCTTCGGCCGCGGCATCCACTTCTGCCTGGGCGCTCCCCTGGCCCGGCTGGAGGGACGGGTCGCGCTGAACATCCTGCTCGACCGGTTCGACGTCCTGCGTACCGATCCGGACGATCCCGTGCAGTTCATCCCCGCGCCGTCCCTGGCAGGAGTGCGCCGCCTGCCGCTCATTCAGGGGTGAGGCCGAACGGCGGACGCGGCCCTGAAAGGTAAAGCCACCCGGGAGACCACCCCGGTCGGTGATCAGGCCGGCCGGGGTGGCGACGGCGAGACCGTTCGATGGTATCTCCAGGCGATCATGTGACGTGGTCGGCCGCGACGCCGGAGAGGTCCGATGACGGCGGCACCGAGGGCGGTGTCTCCGCACACGGGCTCGCCCCGGCCGCCGTCCACCACCCTCTCAGCATGACCAAGATTCTTGGCCGGGTCCCCGGGGTGACGCCGGCCCTGCCTCGGCCCGTGACCGGCCCGTCTCCTCGGCCGCCGTCACACAGGTGCCGCTGAGCACGCCTATTCGCTTTTACCTCACCAGTATTACTCAATGGACATGTCGCTTAAGTGGTGCGAACAAGTATTTAATTGTATCGGTGTACGCCTGTTTCATCGTGCCCTGACCGAGGGAATGACTGAGGGGGAATTTTTCGCCTCGACGGGCTTTGGAGGCGGGAAAGCATGATGGCGGCTGTCCGGTTGACCAGGCTCGGGGGTCGTCGATTCGGTTGACAATGATCTTGTGAGTGTAACTTCTCGCTCACAAAGAGAGCAGGGCGATGAATGCTGACCTCGGCGATGGAAATCAGAGACCCGAAGGTCATGTCAACGAGCTGAGCGGAACGGTGCTGGGGTCGGCTCTTCAGGCTCGCGACGTCCACGGTGGGATTCATCTGCATCGGACGTCCACCCCACTGCCGAAGCCGACCCAGCTGCCGGCCGGCAGCGTCCTGGTCGATCGCGCCGAGGCGCTCGCCCTGCTGGACGACATACGTTCCGGCCACGGCGGGGTCGGCGTGCCCAAGGTGGCGGTGATCAGCGGCCCGGCGGGGATCGGCAAGACGGCGGTGGCGTTGCACTGGTCGCATCGGGAGCGTGACGGGTTCCCGGACGGTCAGCTCTTCGCCGATCTGCGCGGACACGCCGTGGACGCCCCCGTGCAGCCGGCGGAGGTCCTGGGACGGTTCATCCGCGCGTTCGGAGTCGCGCCCGAGCGTATACCCGGCGGTCTGGCGGAACGTTCGGCGCTCTACCAGTCGCTGGTCAGCGAACGGCGTCTGGTCGTCGTGCTGGACGACGCCCTCTCCGCGGCTCAGGTGAGCCCGCTCCTGCCGGCCTCGGCGAACAGTGTGGCGGTCGTCACGAGCCGGTGGCGTCTGGCGGGCCTGCTGGTGCGCGGTGCCAGGGGAGTCCAGCTTGACCAGCTCAGCACGGACGCGTCACTGGAGTTGCTGAAACGGGCCGTGGGTGACGAGCGGGTGCGAGAGGAGCCGGGCGCCGCCGGTGAACTGGTGAGGTTGTGCGCTCGGTTACCGCTCGCCCTGTGCGTGGCCGCCGCCCGGCTGGCCACCAGACCGCACTGGCCGCTGTCGGAGATGGTGGAGGACCTCACTCATGAGCGACAGCGCCTCACCGCGCTGTCGATGGAGGACGACATGACGATCCGGGCCGCCCTCATGCTCTCCTACCGCGGGCTCTCACCGTCCGAGGCGGCACGGGTCTACCGGCTGCTCGGCCTCTTTCCCGGCGCCACTTTCGACAGTTGGGCGGCCGCCGCCACGGTGACGCTTCCGCGTGCTCAGGTCCGGCGGCTGCTGGGAGTCCTGACGGACGCCAACCTGCTCGACGACGTACCGGGGGGAAGCTACCGCTTCCACGATCTGACGCGGTTGCACGCCCGCGAGCTGGCGGAGCAGGAGGAAACCGAGACGACCCGCGACCAGACCGTACGGAGAGCACTGGACTGGTTCCTGTACACCGCCTCGGCCGCGAGCCGGACGGCGATGCCGTACCGCCGTGTTCCCTGTCAGGCGGTGGTCCACCCACCCGCCGAGCCGATCGCCTTCACCGGCTCGGCGCAGGCGCTCGACTGGCTTGAGGGCGAGTTCGACAACCTCAGGGCGGCAGGGCGTACCGCCTACGAACGGGGTCTGTTCCCTACCGTGTGGCAGCTGGTCGACGCGCTCTGGCCGCTCTTTCTCTACCGCGGCCATCACGCCGAACGGCTGGAGGTCGACAGGTTGGGGCTGGCGGCGGCGCGGGCCTGCTCGGACCCCCTGGCCGAGGCCAAGATGCTGAACCGGACGGGTCTGGCGCTACGTGTTCTCGGCCGGCTGGACGAGGCCGCCGACGACTTCCGCCGGGCCCTGGACATCTGGCGCCGTGAGGGGAATCGGCAGCGGATGGCGGGAAGCCGGCGCCGGCTGGGGCTGGTGGAGATGGACCGGGGCCGCGTCGACGAGGCCGTCGTCCTCTTCGAGGAGGCACTCGACGGTTATCGCGCGGTGGACGAGCCGCGCAAAGTCGCCCTCACCCTGTGCGATCTCGGCAACGCGCTGATCGAGAAGGGGCGGGAGGAGGAGGCCGTCGCGTATCTGGGGGAGGCGCGACGGCTCCTCGCGCCGGAGCCCGATCGGTACAACCAGGCGCGTGTGCTCATCCTGCTCGGCCGGGCACGGGGCGGGGGATCCGCGGCGGCCGATCTTCTGACGGAGGGACTGGGGGAGATGCGGCAGATCGGTTCGGAGACCGGCGAGGCCCAGGCTCTCCAGGCGCTGGGAGACCTCGCCCTGCGGAACCGCCGGTACGGCGAGGCGCGTGATCTTTACCAGGAGGCGCAGCGGATCCTCGCGCGACGGGGGGCGCGGAGCGTGCGGCTGGAGGATCGCCTGTCACGTCTGAACGGCGTCTGACGATCGGGCGTCCCAGCGCCCGATCACGGTGGGAGGCGGGTAGGAGGTCTTCAGGGCGGTCAGTTCCCCGGAGGTCAGCGACGCCGTCACCGGGGTGTGGTGTCCGATTTTCCAGCCCGCGTGCACCACCGCCGTCTGCAGGGCCCGTATCGGATCGTTTGTCCTACGCCAGACATGGAGGAAGGTGGCGAACAGCGCGTCGCCCGCCCCGGAGGTGTTGACGACCTCCCGAGGGGTCACCGCGTCCACCCTGATGAGCAGCCCGTCCCTGGTGCCGAGGATCGCCCCCTGCCCGCCGCGTCCGATCCCCACCAGCCGGCAGCGCGGGTAGCGGTCGAACACCTTCGCCACCCACAGCTCAGGCGGGTCCGGGAGGCGCTCGTGACTACAGAAGATGATCTGCCCGGCCTCCAGCCACGGACGGTTGTAGGGGTCGGCGAGGTCGGCTATGAGGTGGACGTCCACGGCGATGGGGACACCGAGCCGAGAGGCTGGCCTCACCAGGTCCCGGACGAACTTCGCGTTCGTCAAGATCAGAAGATCGGCCTCGGCGGCCTCCGCGTCGAACAGGTCCCACGGATAGGTGACCTGGTTCACCGGCGCCAGGTGCGGAAATCCCATCCGGCGGCCGTCGGGCGTGACGAGCGTCACGCCCGACGACGATTCGGAGCCCTCGACGAACCCGGGTCCGAGCAGGCCCTCACGGTCGAACTCGGCCGCTATTCCGGCACCCACGAGGTCACGCCCGACCACGGTGCACAGGCGTACGTCGTCGCCGAGCGCCTTCAGGATCCGCGCGATGTGCCCCGCGGCCCCGGAGACGCCGCAGGCGAGCCAGCGTGGCGACGACGTGGAGGTGTATCGCACCGGGAACTCCTGTATCCCGACCGACATGTAGAGACTGACGGCACCGGCGACGACGATCTTCCGGGTCATGCGGACATCCCTTCGGCACTCCACGACGGACGACGGGCCAACCTGATCTGCGCCCTGCCGGCCACGTCGAGTGACCCGAGGCGGTCGGCGGACGAACCGGTGTACCGCCCCACGATCACCGAGGCGGTGGTCAGGCCCTCGAACGGCAGCCGGGCGGCCCGCCAGCCGTACAGGAACGATCCGTAGACCGCCGGCCACGGATCGGCGCGGCCCGGGAGCCCTCCCGCCTCGGTGATCGCGGCGAGCCGTCCGTCGCGCAGCCCGGCCAGACAGCCGTGCCATCGCCTGCCGACCGCGACCTCGCAGCCGGGATACCGGTCCAGGACGCGTGACACGCCGCCGACCGGGGCGATCCGGGATCTTCTCGATCTCACGAGCACGTCGGCGACCTCGCGCCACTCCCGGTCCACCAGGTCGTCCAGACCGGCGACGATGTGCGTGCCGGCGAAGACCTGGACGCCGGGCGGCATGCCGCGATGGTGCCGTGTCCGGGGGAAGAGCATGAGGTGGGGTTCCCGTAGCGGCCCCTCGCGAGGGATCACCAGAATTGCCGGCGGGCTCCGCCTCGGTACGGCGGCTCCGGGCCCGGGTGGGTGCCGGATCAACCTGAGCGCGTGGTTGAGCCGGAACACGTGAATCGCGGCACGTCTGTCGAGCATGTAGGCCCTCCGATCTATTCGGTGAGGAAGGGCACCGCGGCCGGTGCGGTCGCCGGGATGGTCGCGGGCTGCCGCAGGTTCAGCAGCCGGTAGATGAGGTGGCGCATGTTGCGGCCAAAACGACCCGGCGCCGACGTGATGCGTTCCGTGACGGTCCGGTAGTGGCCGGGCTGTATCTCGACGGCGACCCTGGCCAGCTGGTCACGGAGTGAACCGCGCCTGGAGACCCGGGGCGTGATGGCGGCGAGCGCGGCGAGCGTGGAGGCCGGATCGACGTCGGAGCGCGGGAAGCTGGCCAGCATGATCGGGACCCCCGTGGCCGTTCCGTACAGGGTCGCCGACCCGTGATCCCCGATGACCCAGTCGGCCGCGGCGAGGACCGCACGCCAGTCGGCCTCGGGCGGCACCAGACTCAGCCCGCGCCGCAGGCAGTCGGCGAGCCAGGTTCGCACCTGCCAGATGCCGTGCCCGAACCAGACGTTGGGATGCAGGAGCGCCACGACGCGGAACTCCCGCTGGGGCAGCTCGGTGAGCAGCCGGGGCAGCAGCTCGGACCGCCGGCCGAAGAGCGACTGCGGACCCCACGTCGAGCTGACCACGACCAGTTTCCGGTCCGGGCCGACCCCCAGTGCCCGGCGGTACGAATCGCGGTGCGGCAGGCCGGCGACCAGCCTGTCGTACGACGAGTCGCCGATGACGGTGGCCCTCGGTAGCGCCTCCGGGCACGTCCGTCCGAGCCGGCCCAGCTCGGACGTGTGGGAGAGGACGATCGCCGCCGGGAGTACGGTGCCGTCGTGCAGCAGCCGTTGAGCGTCGAGCCCGTACGCCACGCGGTCGCCCACGGCCCGGGCGCCGTCCCGTACGGCCACGAGCTTGTTGAAGCCGGAGCCGTGCGGCATGACGATCAGTGGCGCGTGGATCTCGTGAACCGCCCCCAGGCTCGCCGTGATGGCGAGGTCGAACCGCTGCTGAGTGGCCTGTATCCAGGGCACGGACACCGCCCCCAGGCCGTCGATGAACTGCGCGACCCCGTTGCTGAACACGTCCGGAGCCATGGTGAACACGACCTGGACCCTCAGGTCGGACTCCACGAGACGGACCGTGTCCAGCAGGCGCTGCCCCGATGTGACGGTGTGGACGACGACCAGGACCATCTTGCAGTCTCTGCGCGTCACCCATCGGCCGGCGTCGAGCCCGATCGGGACCCTGCTCCATTCGTGACCAGACATTTGTTTGTCATTCCCCCTTGGTCGAGCCTTCGGCTGTGTGGGCGAGATCCGTCGCCCTGCCTTGAGCGTTCTTGCCGGACCTTGCGGAAACCCTTGCGGCGGTCTTGTCGTCGACTAAGCAAGGTTCCCGACAAATGGGGCATCGAGATAAACTGATCGCTTACTACTGGATCTGGCTCTCTTTCAGTGAAAAAATGCCAGGCGGGAAGGTAGCTCCCTCGATAAAGGGGCTCGAATGGAATTCCGCATTCTCGGTCCAGTCGAGTTTTGGTCCCGAGAGCAACGCCACGACCTGGGCTGGGCCAGAGAACGCCACGTTTTGGCCATCCTGCTGATGACACCGGGCAAGCCGGTATCCGTGGATTCGCTCATCCACAAGGTGTGGGACAACACCCCGCCGGCCAGGGCCCGAGACCGCCTGTACAGTCACATCGCCCGGCTGAGGGGGCGCCTCCACGGTATCGACGAAGGCGTGCGGCTACGGCACGGTTCCGGGGCGTACTTTCTCGAAACAGATCCCGAAAACATCGACTACCACCGGTTCCGCATGCTCCGTTCACAGGCGCGCGCGGTAACGGAAAGCGGCGATACCAATCATGCTTTTCGGCTGTATCGTGAGGCGAATCAGCTGTGGCGGGGAGAACCGCTGGCCGGTCTCTACGGCTCCTGGGCCGTCCGAACCCGTCAGAAACTCGAAGGCGAACTGCTGGGCAGCACCGTCGACCGCATCGAACTCGAACTTCTTCTCGGCCGGCCCGCCGACCTCGTATCGGAACTGTACGAGCTGATCAACCGATTTCAATTCGACGAGAAGCTGGTCGAGCTGCTCATGCTGGCGCTCTATCGCAGTGGCCGGCGGACGGAGGCCCTCGACACCTACCGTCAGGTGAGCCGGCGGCTCGTCGCCGACCTCGGCACCGGACCGGGGCCCGGGCTGCGGGCGTTGCACCAGCGCATCCTCCAGGGCGATCCGACACTGTTGCCGCAGCCCCGGCCCGGCGTTCAGCGAGACGCGCCTCCCAACAACCTCCCCCGCGACATCTACACCTTCACCGGCAGGATCCCCGAACTCAGCCGGCTGACCGGCGAGCGGGCGCGAGAGGACGGGGTCACCGTGCTCGCGATCGACGGCATGGCGGGGGTCGGGAAGACGGCGCTGGCCGTACATCTGGCTCACCGGCTCGCCGACGACTATCCGGACGGGCTGCTCTACCTCAACCTTCACGGCCACGACGCCCAGCACGGGCCGATGGATCCGGCGACCGCCCTGGACCGGCTTCTCCGCGTTCTCGGTGTCTCGGCCCCTCCCATTCCGAGCAGCCTGGACGAGCGCGCGACGGTCTGGCGGACCGAACTGGCCCGGCGCAGGGTGCTCATCGTTCTCGACGACGCCACGGGGCACGACCAGATCAGGCACCTTCTTCCCGGGGTGCCCGGCTGCCTCGTCGTGGTCACCAGCAGGCGGCGGCTGGCCGGTCTGGACGACGTCCAGTCGCTCTCCCTGGACGTACTGTCCCCGGAGGACGGGGCCACACTCCTCGGGCGCGTCATAGGCCCGCAGCGCGCGCTCCAGGCGGATGACGTCGCCTCGGTCGTACGGCTCTGCGGATACCTTCCCCTCGCGATCCAGCTGGTCGGCAACCGGCTCCGGCACCGGCCCGCGTGGAGCGTGGCCGACCTGGCGAGGCTGCTCGGCAGAGCCGACCGGCGACTGGCCGAGATCCGTGCGGAGAACCGTGAGATCACCATGGCGTTCGAGCTCTCCTTCCACGGCCTTGACGAGGGCCAGCGGCGGGCGTTCCGGCGGCTTGGCCTGCATCCCGGCGCCGACCTCACCCCGGAGTGCGCGTCGGCGCTGCTGGAGTGCGGCCGGGCCGACGCGGAGAAACTCCTCGACGACCTTCTCGATCACCATCTGATCGCCGAACCCCGGCGAGGCCGGTACCGGTTCCACGATCTCATCGATGAGTACGCCCGGCTGCTCTCCGACCAGGAGCCGGAGGCCCAGCGGACCGAGACGCTCAGGCGGATCCTCGACCACTACCTTTCCGCGGCGGACACCGCGGACCGGCTGCTCTACCCGCACCGGACGCGTGGCCCCGTCGAGGGATTCCGCCCACCGCGTCTTCACCCCGGGATCGACACCGCGGATCAGGCCCTCGCCTGGCTCGACGCCGAACTGGACAATCTGCTCCTGGTCGTGCGTCATGCCGCCAACCACGGGTGGACGGAGCACGCGGCGCTGTTCGCGCATGTGCTCGGTGGTTACCTCGACGTATGGGGTCACTGGGCGGAGGGAGCCGATCTCCACGCGCGCGCCGTGACGGCGTGGCGGGAGATGGGCGACCAGCCGGGGATGGCGCGTGCGCTGGCCGACCTCAGTGTGGTGCGCTGGCGGACCGGCCAGCACGACGAGGCGCTTGAGCTGGTAGCCGAGGCGCTCCCGATCCAGCGTGCCGTCAACGACGAATGGGCCGTCGCCGACCTGCTCGACCACAGCGGCCTGGTGCATTGGCACCGCTCCGAGTACGACGTCGCCCTGGGCTATTTCGAACAGGCGCTGCAGTTGCGAAGGACGATCACGGATCGCTATGGTCAGGCCCGCAGCCTTAACCACATCGCGATCGTTCACTGGCACCGGGGAGACTACACCGAGTCCGCGCGCTGCCTGCGAGAGGCGTTCACCATGCATCAACAGTGCGGTGACCGGCGCGGTCAGCAGATCACATTGAACAACATCGGTAATGTCGAGGTCCAGCTTGGCCACTACGCCGAGGCGTTAAAGTGTTATGAGGAGGCTGCGGCCTTCCATCCCCATATGGGCCCTCAGCATGAGGGCATGTGGCTCAACAACGTCGCCAACACGTATCAGCATCTGGGCCGGTACACCGATGCGCTCGAACATTACCGAAAAGCGTTGCGGGCATATCGCGATATCGGCGACCGGCGGTGTGAGGCGGACGCTCTGAACAACATCGGCAGTTGCTACGCGCGTATGGGCAGGGATGGAGAGGCGCTCATCCACCACCAGAAGGCTCTGAGCATCTCGATTGAGATATCCGAACGTTACGAGGAGAGCGAGGCCCTCCGCGATATCGGCGCCATTCATCATCGCGCGAATCGCTACGAGGTCGCCCTCTCCTACTACGAAAAGGCGCTCGACCTGACACGTGTCATCGGTGATGTCTACCAGGAGGCCCGCACGCTGGACGAGATGGGTCTCACGCTTGCTCACACCGGTGAGGCGGCGCGGGCGGAGGAGCACTGGCGGCGCGCACTCGACCTGTATGAGGACCTTGGGGTTATTGAGGCCGAGGCGGTCCGAGCGCGACTCGATGGGCGGGGAGACGTCGTTCAATCGTAGCCGGCTGATGAAGGCTGCATCAACCCCAAAACGCCCATAAGAGGATCAAGTGTCCTATTTATCTTGCCCCTAAAACCCCCTAAATATAACATAATCGAACAGGTTCGGAAAAAATATCAAATATGCCACGTGAGTCCGATCTGACCCTATAATCACATTCGTAAGTATCGCTAGGAGCGCCCGGGGGGAAATCGCCCGGGGGGTATTGATTGAAACTTTGGACTACAGGTGAACAGATTTTTCTATGCCCTTTTCATGGTTTGTATGGGAACCATGTTTATGACATATGTATCGCACCTCTATGGAGTGGCCAGCGGTACCACATAAAAGACAGATAGCAAAGCGTGGAGTCAGGGGGAGGCGATATCGCCTCCCCCTGACTCATGTGCGGGGGCGCCGTTTCTCACGGGACCGTCGCCGGCGACCGAACATCTGGCGCCTTTCCGGAAAAGAGGCTCACGGCGTGGTCTCCAGGCTCAGCAGGGTCCGCTTCGCCTCGACGCCGCCGACGTACTGACCGATGGTGCCGTCGCTGCGCACCACCCGGTGACAGGGCACCACGATGGGCAGGGGGTTGGTCGCGCAGGCCGTGCCGACGGCGCGCACCGCCCTGGGGCTGCCCGCGGCCTCGGCGACGGTCGCGTAGCTGGCGGTGGTGCCGTAGCCGATCCCGGTCAGACGCGACAGGACGGTACGGCGGAAGCCCCGCGCGAGCCGGAGGTCCAGCGGCAGGTCGAACAGGTGGCGCCGCCCGGTGAAGTACTCCTCGATCTCCCGGGCGGCGGCGTCCAGGCGAGCCGGGGCGCGCAGCACCCTCGGGCTGACCCCGGCGGCGAGCTGCTCCAGGACCTTCTGGTGGTCCTCGCGGGCGTAGGCCACGCGGACCAGGCCCTCGCCGGTCGCGGCCAGCAGCAGCGAGCCGACCGGGGTGTCCAGGGTGCGGTAGGCGACGTCCAGGATGCCGGCCCGGTCGGCCTCGGCGGCCAGGCGGGCGTGCAGCCGGGTCCGGGTCCGCTCGTCGATCGGCGGCGGCGCGGCGAACAGGTCGTGGTCAGCGTGGGTCCGGTCCGTGGTTGTCATCGGAGGTGTCCTTTCGGTAGATCTCGCGTAGGGCGGCGACGCCGTCGGCGGCCGCTCTGCGGGCGGCCTCGGCGCTGCCGCCCACCACCTCGGCCACCTCCGCGTACGGCAGGCCCGCCAGGTAGTGGTAGGCGACGCACTGGCGCTGCTTGAGCGGCAGGGTCTTGATCTCGTCCAGCAGGTCGCGCTCCGCGGTGCCGGGCAGTCCGTCGACGCTGGGCGACTCCGGCACCTCCCCGACGGGGATCGCCCGCCGGGAGGCGGCCCGCACCTGGTCGACGGCCTTGCGGTGGGCGATCGTGACCAGCCACGCCTCGACGTTGCCGCCCGGCCGCAGGCCGGGGTAGGCCCGCATGGCCGACAGGAACGTCTCCGACCAGGCGTCCTCGGCGGTGGCCGTGTGGCCCAGTACGGCACGGCACACGCGCAGCACCATCGGCCCGTGCCGGGCCACGATCACTTCGAAGGGTTCCTGTCTCACACCTGGTAAACGTTCCAGGTCCACCAGACGTGAGGCGGGGATTTCCCGGTGGACGTTCTTTTTCGCACCGGCCGGGAACGCTAGCCGGTCAAGGGGGGATCGATGTGGAGTACAAGGAGTTCGTTCAGACGGTGGCGGAGCGCGCCAACCTGTCACGGGAGGCGGCCGCCGACCTCCTCCGGGCGACGCTGGAGACGCTGGGGGACCGGCTGAGCGCGGGAGAGGTCCGTCATCTCGCCACGCACCTGCCGGAGTTCCTGAGAAAGTCCCTTCCCGCCCGGGATCGGAGCCGGCAGTTCGGGCTCCACGATTTCGTGATGCGGGTCGGCAGGCGCACCGGGCTGACCACCAAGGAGGCCGTCGAGGGGGTCCGGGCCGTCCTGACGACGCTGCGCGAGACGGTCTCCGCCGAGGCCTTCGACCATGTCATGGCGCAGCTTCCCTCCGACTTCCAGGGGATGGTCGAACCCGCCTCCTGACCGGGCCTCCCACCTGGCCGGTGAGCGGGTCCGGACCACGGCCGGAGAGGCCCCGCCCCGGCCTCCGCCTCCGGCGCCGGGGCACCGGAGGGGGCATGCCTTTCCTCGTCGGCGCTCCGTGCTTAGAGTGGTGGTGTGACGGTCGTCGCCGCAGGTCACGGCAGGTCGACGGGGTGAGGAGGCCCGCGCTCCCGCGAGCCTGCCGCACACCGGCGTCCACGCCTCCGAGGGCGCGTGGCGCCGTCCGTGCGCGCGGCGGGTGCCCGAGGCGCGCCGGAGCGGTTCCGATGTTCGGCACGGCCGCCTGAACGAGGTTCCCGGGGAAGGCAGGTCATCGGATGACGGTGGATCCTTCGGCAGGCGTGTTCTGCGACTGCTCTCCCTTCCCGCCCATCGCGGACTACGCCTTCCTGTCCGACTGCGAGGTCACCGCGCTGGTGGCGCCGAGCGGAAACGTCGAGTGGCTCTGCCTGCCCCGGATGGACTCGCCCAGCGTGTTCGCCGCCATCCTGGACCGGGACGCGGGAGGGTTCCGGCTCGGCCCCGCCGACATCAGGGTGCCCGCCGCGCGCCGCTACCTGCCGGGCACCATGGTGCTGGAGACGAGTTGGGGCACCCCGACCGGCTGGATCGTCGTGCGCGACCTGCTGATCATGGGGCCGTGGCACCACCACGAGGAGCTCTCCCACACCCACCGCAGGGCGCCGACCGACTACGACGCCAGCCATGTGCTGCTCCGTACGGTGCGCTGCGTCAGCGGGGAGGTGCAGATCACGCTGGACTGCGAGCCCGCGTTCGGCTACGGCCGCAGACCGGCCCAGTGGTCCTACAGCGACCGGGGCTACCACCAGGGCATCGCCCGGGCCGACGGGGAGGGGCTGGAGCTCAGGCTCACCACCGACATGCGGCTGGGGTTCGAAGGGTCGCGGGCGACGGCACGCACCCTGCTGAGGGAGGGGGACACCCGGTTCTGCGCGCTCTCCTGGACCGATCACGAACCGCCCTACTCCTTCGAGGACGCGTACGACCGGCTTGTGTGGACCGCCCACCACTGGCAGCACTGGCTCGCCAGGGGCGACTTCCCCGACCATCCCTGGCGGAGCTTCCTTGAGCGCAGCGCCCTCACCCTCAAGGGCCTGATCTTCGCGCCGAGTGGCGCGCTGATCGCGGCGGCGACCACCTCCCTGCCCGAGGTGCCGGGAGGGGACCGGAACTGGGACTACCGCTACAGCTGGATCCGCGACTCCACCTTCGCCCTCTGGGGCCTGTACACCCTCGGCTTCGACTGGGAGGCCGACGACTTCTTCTGGTTCATCGCCGACGTCGCGGAGCGGGACGAGGACCTCCAGGTCATGTACGGCGTGGACGGTGAGCGTGAGCTGGACGAGCGCGTCCTGGAACATCTCGACGGATACGAGGGGGCCAGGCCGGTCCGGGTCGGCAACGCCGCCTACAACCACCGCCAGAACGACGTCTGGGGAGCGGTCCTCGACTCCTTCTACATCCACACCCGTTCCCGCGACCGCCTGGACGAGCGGATCTGGCCCGTCCTGAAGCGCCAGGTCGAGTGCGCCATCAAGTACTGGCGGGAGCCCGACCGGGGCATCTGGGAGGTGCGCGGCGAACCCAAGCACTTCACCTCGTCGAAGGTCATGTGCTGGGTGGCGACGGATCGGGGGGCGCGGCTCGCCAGGCTCCGCCAGGACATGGACCTGGCCGCGCGCTGGCAGGAGGTCGCCGACGAGATCCACGCCGACGTGTGCGCCAACGGCGTCAGCGAGCGGGGGATCTTCAAACAGCACTACGACACCGACGCCCTCGACGCCTCGCTCCTGCTCATCCCGCTGGTCCGTTTCCTGCCGCCCGGCGACCCCAGGGTCCGTAACACCGTCCTGGCCATCGCCGACGAGCTGACCGTGGACGACCTGGTCCTGCGTTACCTGCCGAAGGAGACCGACGACGGCCTGACGGGGGACGAGGGGACCTTCACGATCTGCTCGTTCTGGCTCGTCTCGGCGCTGACCGAGATCGGGGAGCACACCAGGGCCCGCAGACTCTGCGAGAAGGTGCTCTCCTTCGCCAGCCCGCTCGGCCTCTACGCCGAGGAGATCGACCCTCTCAGCGGGCGTCACATGGGCAACTTCCCCCAGGCGTTCACCCACCTCGCCCTTATCAACGCGGTCATCCACATCATCAGGGTCGAACGCGGCCGGCACGGCACGAGAACATGGCGGATGCCCACGGCGGAACCGCTCTGACGGCGTGCCCGGCGCACCCGCCGGCGGCCGGAGCCGCCGCGACCGGTCACGCGGCGCCTGAGGGGCTCACCGCGAGGACGGGCCCGGTGCGCGGGACGGGACCACGACGACCGTGCCGGGGGCCCCGCGCAGCAGCGCCTGGCAGACCAGCCCGAGCGGCAGCTCCACCGGATCCTCCGGCGTGCGGTCACCGATCACCGTCACGTCCGCGCCGTCGGCCGCCTGCTGGAGCGTGGCCATATGGGATCCCAGCTGGACCGCGGTCTCCACGGTCACCTGGGGGTGTTTCTCCTCCCACACCGCGATGGTCCGGTAGAAGCGGGCTGATATCTCCCGGCTGTCCGCCGTGTCCTCCGGGCACATGCAGATCGCCCGCAACGACGCCTGCCGCAGCTGTGCCTCCTCGAACGCCAGCCTGAGCTCCGGCCGTTCCGGGTTCGCGCCGTCCACACCGACCACCACGAGGCCGGTGCGCGGGCGGAAGTGCTGTTTGACGACGACCACGGGGGAGTGGGTGTGCGAGGCCAGCTGGAAGGCGGTCGAGCCGATCTGCAACTCCTCGAACCCGCCCGCGCCACGCTGCCCGACCACGACCAGCTCGGCGGCGCTCGACTCGCCCATCAGGACGACCGACGCCGACCCCGTCTCCAGCCGGGAGCGCACCTCCAGCCGGGGGGCCAGCGCGCGTGCCAGGCTCACCCCGGTGTCGAGCACATGCCGGCCCATGTGCCGTACGGCCTCCATGCTCTCGGCGGAGATCGCGGGCATGGGGTAGGGCCACTGCCAGGCGTGGCAGACGATCAGGGGGACGAAGCGTAGGCGGGCCTCGTCGACGCCCCACCGGAGAGCCCGCTCGCTCGCCTTCGAACCGTCGTATCCGGCGACCACCGGCCGTCTGCTGTCGTGCGCTCGCATCGCGGTCCCCTCCCCGTCGCGCCCTCACCTCATCCTTGCCCATTCCCGCGGATGTGATGAGCGCCACGCGCCGGAGGACCTCCGGGTCCGGCCGGCCAGGGACGTTACGACCGGCTGCGGCGCCTCGACAGGTGGCGACGGCGCCAGCGCATCAGGGGCACCGCGCCCGCGAACCCGAGCAGGAGCGGGGCCGCGGAGCCGACGGCCCCCGCGGCCCGCAGGGCGGGCTGCGAGAAGGTGTCGGGAATGGGGAGCGTGGTGGCACGGGAGAAAGGCCACACGATCACGAAGGCGCGGCCGAGCACCTGTTCCCGGGGGATCGCGCCGCCGCCCGGGTCGCCCTGGTGCAACCGGGAGTCGTACGACACCGACCGGTGGTCGCCCATCACCCAGAGTCGTCCCGGCGGCACCTTGATCTCGAACGGCCTGTCGGACGGCTTGTCCCCCGGATGGAGATAGCTCTCCTCGGCGAGCGGGACGCCGTTGACCGTGACGCGCTTCTTGGCGTCGCAGCACTTCACCGTGTCGCCGGGCACGCCGATGACCCGCTTGATGTAGTCCTTCTCACCCGGCACGACGCCGAAGAGGGTGCCGACCCAGCGGAAGGACGCCGCGATCGGGTTGGACGGCTCCTCAAGATCGACCTCGCTCTTCCAGGAGTCCACCCCGGAGAAGACCACCACGTCCCCGCGCTCGATGTCGCGGACGCGGTAGACGAGCTTGTTGACCAGCACCCGGTCGTTCGTCAGGAGCGTGTTCTCCATCGACTCCGACGGGATGTAGAACGCCTGGACCACGAAGCTCTTGATCAGCAGTGCCAGCAGGAGGGCGACCAGGATCATGCCGGGGAGTTCCCGCCAGAACGAGCCCTTCTTCTTGCGGCTCCTGGTCGGCTGCTCGACGTCTTCCGTGACCACGTGCCCCCCGTCCCCGGCGGGACGGCCTGTTCCCGCCCACGGCCCTCGCTGGTTTTCGCTGATGAGCCTAGATCATGTCTACCTCCGGCGCTCCGCGTCGGGCGGATCGGGCCCGGACATCGCCGGGTCCGTCGCCCTCCCGTGCGGGGAGGGGACGCCGGTTGGGCGGGCGCATCGGCAGGGCATGGCTAGGCTCCGGAGAATGAAGCAGCGGATTGTCGCCATTGTCGTGCTTGTTGGGCTGATTGGAACGAGCGGTCTGGCCGTGATCGCGTCCTGGAGTCTCTCCGGCTGACTCCGGCCCCTGAGCCCGCACGCGCGGCCCGGACGTCGAGCGGACGGAGGGCGGGCCGGGGCGACGTCACGTGCCGCCCGCACGCGCGGCCCGGACAGCGGGCCCGGACATGTATTCCGGACATGTGGCGGGATATGGGGCCGACAGGCCGAGGGGGCTCCGAACCGACGCCCGGCGGTCCGTGTGACGCTGCCGGGTTGCCCGCCAGGCCGTACGGCGTGGCGGTTTACCCGGCGTGCGAGGCGCTCTCGATGCCCGTCCGGCGCCCGGCGCCGGACGTGCTCAGATGCTCAGGCGCCCACCATCGCCGTCTCGCCGGTGTGCTGCTGCCGATTCTGCGGCTGCCGGTGCGGGAGGACGCCCTGGACGGCCGACGCGGGCGCGGACGGGCAGGCGCAGTATCCGTTCGCGACGATCAGCCGTCCCCGCTGCGGCGTGTAGTCGCGGGAGTCGGTGGTGAGAAGCACGCCTGTGCAGGTATGGCAGACAACGGGCTGGCGATCCATGGACCGGCTTCCTTCCTGAGGGTAGCCGTCGAACGTTGCTGGGTCCGGCCGGCTGCTGCTGGTGCACCGACCGGGAGCACCTAGTCTCCCAATCGGCGCTTCTATCGTACTTCGTAACATACGGTAGCCGCAGATCTGCAATCAGTGACATCTGTGGACTGTTCCCGTGAACCATCTCATATGGCGCAGGACTCTGGCGTCTATTGCGGTTCCGCGGGGCGGGCACTTTATGAACGGGCTGGTCGGTACGGATAGTGATCTTTGCTGAGAGAGATCCTTTGCCGCTCATCTTCCTGCATTTCCCCGGCGAGTGAACCGGAAAAAGCAGGAAAAGGTGGTATATCACTTGATTGATGGCATGAACTGACGGTCTTTGTCGGGATTCGCCATCCCGGGTACGGCGCCGAGAGGACGCGCCGTCATGTCGTCACGGTCCGCTCCTCCCGTTCTCCCTCCCCCTCCCGCGCCCGCTCGGTCAGCACGGGTCGCAGCAGCAGCGCGTTGGCGGCCACCGCGACGCAGACGGCGCCGAGCAGCAGCCCCCAGCTCACATCGCTCAGATGGTGCATGCCGCGATACATCCGGGAGTAGGCGATCCCCAGCGGGATCGCCAGGCCGACCAGCCACCACAGCACGTTGAGGATCTTGTAGCGGTGAGTGTGGAGGGTCAGCACCAGGGCGACGGCGCAGTAGAAGCCGACCGCGGCGCTGGTGTGCCCGGAGGGAAAGCTGGAGGTGGGGGGAGCGGGGTCGAGGTGCTGGACCGCCGGCCGCCTGCGCTGGGCGAAGACGGTCGCCAGCAGGAAGACGGCCGACTGGGAGAACACGGCCAGCAGGAGGAAGGCCGACTCGTTCCAGCGTTTGAAGATCAGCCGAAAAAAGACGACGAGCACCGCGGTGGCGATGATGATCGTCGGCATGTCCGACAGACCGGTCATTCTGTCGGTTATGGAGTTCAGGAGGGCCGTGCGGCCGTGGCTCAGCCGCTCGTTGAACCCCTGGTCGTCGGCCACCAGGGTCGTCGTCTGCAGGACTTTGGTGATCAGGAGCCCGATGCCGATCGTCACGACGGCCAGGGCGGCCAGCGGTAGGAGGATGCGGCGTACCACTGCGGTGAAATCAACCGACATTTTCGACATGGCGCGCGAACTACCCTGATTTTTTCCCCCGGAACGCCTCGGGCTCGACACCCTCCAGGTACGGCTCGGCCGGCCTGCGCCCCTCCTCCCTGCGCCACGTCTCGAACCCCGCGGTGATCCCCGCGACCACGACGACGCCCAGGGCGACCCCGGCGATCACGTCGCTGAGCCAGTGAACGCCCAGCGCCACCCGCGTGTAGGCGACGAAGACGATGAGGACCGCCGCGACGGCCCAGGCCGCGATCCTGGCGGCCGTCCTCCTGAGGGAGGGCAGCAGCATGAGCACCAGAATGCCCGTCCCCGTCGCCACCGCCATCGCGTGCCCGGAGGGGAAGGAGGAGCCCGGAGCCCACGACACCGGGTCGGGCAGAACCGGCCGTGCCCGGTTGACGACCTCCTTGACAGCGAGGTTCAGCAGACCGCTGACGGTGATCGTGACGACCGCCCAGACCGCCAGGCGTCTCGCCCCTCGATACCAGGCCCAGGCCGCCGCCAGCACCACCAGGACGCGCCACGTGGTCGGCCCGAACACCTCGGTGCCGATGCCGAGCAGGCGCGCGTAGCCGGGATGGGCGAGGGCGTCCGCGTGAAGGTGCCTGGCCACGCTCTCGTCGAGGTCGTTCAGCGGTGCGAAGGACGACATCACCAGCACCAGCAGCAGGACGAACGGCACGGAGAACAGCACGACGGCCACCGCGGAGAGCGTGAGCCGCACACCCAGGCGGCCGTCCGACCTGTGGGGGCTCCGGTGATTGATGGACCTGACCATCGTCCATCGATACCCGATGACGGGGGGATATGCATGCCGGAACGGGCAGAAGCTCGGCGAGGCGCCGGGTCTCAGGCGGCGCGGCGGGGCTCGCGCCGGGTGGTCCAGCGCAGCACGTCGCAGTGGCGCCGCTCGGCCTCGGCGAGGGCCGACTCGTCGATGTAGACGTCGAGCACGGCTCGTAACTGCGGCATCCGCTCGGCGATGTCGGTCCACGCCTGCGCCGGGTCGTCCAGGCCGAGCTCGATCAGCGCGTCCAGGTGCGCGGCGTAGGCCGTCCACCACTGGCGGCTCAACTCGGCCAGGAACCCGCTCAGGCCGTCGAACTCCCGTTGGATGTCGGAGTCCCACCAGGGTGGTATCGAGGTGTCGCCGGTCTCAGCCATGTCGCGGAGCACGACATGTACCAGGGCGCGGCGCCGCCGGATGATGGCCGAACGTGACGAATTGTTCATATTCCCACCATGCCTACCCCGGTTTGCCGAACGCTTAACGATCTATTGACGGCGAGACGCGACGTCGGCCCGCCGGACGGCGCCGGGAGTCGCCTGGTCCGGCTCACGGCGCGGACGTCGCCGCGAGCGACCCGCACGCCCCCGTCCCCCGGCCTCCCTCCTTTAAGGGGTACGGTCGGCGCGAGCCGTACCGCACCGGGGGACTACCCTGATCGGTGATGTATCGATTCGTGTTCACGCAGGTCCTCAGCCGCTTCGACCCGGAGGACGTGCACCGTCTGACGGTCGGCGCGCTCCGCCTTCTCTCGGTGACGCCCGTGGTCAAGCGGCTCGTCCACCGCCGGCTCGCCCCCCGCGACCCCGTCCTGCGCGTGCGGGCGTTCGGCGTCCACTTTCCCGGTCCGTTCGGGCTGGCGGCGGGCTTCGACAAGGACGCCGGCTGCGTGGAGGCCATGTCCGCGCTCGGCTTCGGCCACGTCGAGGTGGGCACGATCACCGCGCACGCCCAGCCGGGTAACGCCAGGCCCCGGCTGTTCCGGCTGGCGGGGGATCGGGCGATCATCAACCGGATGGGCTTCAACAACGCGGGCGCCGGCGCCGCGGCCCGGACGCTGCGCAGGCCCCGCGGGGTCCCGGCGGTCGTCGGCGTCAACATCGGCAAGACCAAGGTCGTCCCCGAGGCCGAGGCCGTTCACGACTACGTGACCAGCGCCAGGGAACTGGCCGCCCTGGCCGACTACCTGGTGGTCAACGTGAGCTCGCCGAACACCCCGGGGCTGCGCGACCTGCAGGCGGTGGACCTCCTGCGCCCGTTGCTGACGGCGGTCAAGGAGGTCGCCGACGGGACGCCCCGGCGCACCCCGCTGCTGGTCAAGATCGCTCCTGACCTGGCGGACGAGGACGTGGACGCGGTCGCCGACCTCGCCGTCGAACTCGGCCTCGACGGCATCATCGCCACCAACACCACGATCAGCCGCGCGGCCGTGACCAGCACCGAGACCGGTGGTCTGTCGGGGCGCCCGCTGAAGGCCCGCTCGCTGGAGGTGCTGCGCAGGCTGCGCGCCCGGGTGGGCGACCGCCTGACGCTCGTCTCGGCCGGCGGTGTCGAGGACGTGGACGACGTCTGGGAGCGGCTGCTCGCCGGGGCCACCCTGGTCCAGGGGTACACCGCCATGATCTACGAAGGTCCCCTGTGGGCCCACCGCGTCCACCGCGACCTCGCCCGCCGGATGCGCCGGCACGGCGTCACCGATCTACGGGAAATCGTCGGCCGTACCGCGGGCCGAAGCAATACCCTGGGCGGGTAACTTTCGACCTTGGAGGCGCGATGAGCGTGAGCACGTACACCGTCACCGGAATGACCTGCGGCCACTGTGTGAGCTCGGTCACCGAAGAGGTCGGCGAGGTCCCCGGTGTCACCGGGGTCGAGGTCGACCTGGAGAGCGGCCGGGTGACGGTCTCGGCCGACCTCTCCGACGACGCGGCCATCCGCGCCGCCATCAAGGAGGCCGGCTACACGGTGATCGACTGATCCCCGTCCGGCGCCCCGGCCGCCTGTCGTCGTCATCGGCCGCTCCGGGGCCGTGACCTATTTGAGGTAGTTCTGCAGCCCCTCGGCCAGAGCGGCCGCGGCTTTCTGACGGAACGCCGCGTCCTGGAACCTGGCCGCGTCGCCCGGGTTCTTCATGTTGCCGCACTCGATGAAGATCTTGGGAACCGCGGAGAGGTTCAGACCGCCGAGGTCGCTGCGGAAGTTCATGGCCTTGCTGCCGATGTAGGTGGAGTACGGCTCCCCGGTGCCGGCCCGGTAGGCGTTCCGGACGGCGAGGCCGAGTTTCCCGGACGCGCCCACCACCGGATCCACCGGTCCGTTGATCTTCTTCGGCATGATGATGTGGAAACCGTGGTCGGCGGTGGCCGACCCGTCGGCGTGGATCGAGATCGCCGCGTCCGCCTTCGCCCTGTTGCCGATCGCCGCCCGCTCGGTGATGCACGGACCCACCCCGGCGTTGTCGGGCCGGGTGAGCTTCACCGTCGCGCCCCGGCTCTTGAGGATCTTGACCAGGCGCTGGGAGACGTCCCAGGCGAAGGCCGCCTCGCTGTAGCCGCTCGGGGTGACCGTGCCGGTGGTGTCGCAGGACTTCCACTGGGTCAGGACGTTGACCCGCTTGTTGATCTTCGACGGGTGGCGGTAGTTCTGCCCGTTGTGGCCCGGGTCCACGACCACGACCTTGCCGCTGAGCGGCAAGGTCGTGGCGCTGCCTCCGGCCGCGGGGGTCGCCGGGGACCCCGAGGACACCGGGGACGCCGTACGGACCGGCGGGGCCGCCGGAGAGGCGGCCCCGCCGGTCCGCGCGGGGCCCGCCCCGGCGGCGGCGCCACCGCAGGCGGTGGCGCTCAGGCCGCACAGAACAAGGGCCGCCGCGAGTGTTTTGCTGGTCACGCTCATCCCTCTCGAAGGAATCGTCAACCACCCAACCTATGTGGCTCGACGTCGTGACTCAGCCGTTATCACCAGACGTGCTCTCCTATTTCCTGTTTCTGCAGGAGAGAGGCGAGTTCCCTGGCGTCCTCGGCATCCAGTCCCAGGACCACACGCGGGCGTCCCCACGGATGGTCGATGGAATGGGCCACATAGCTGGCCACGGACTCGGCGCCGGCGTCTCCGTTCCGTCCACGGGCGGCACGCCAGTGCGCCCACGCCCGCTCAAGCTCGGCGGCCGCGCGCTGGGCGCATGACACCAGTTCTGGATCACGCATTGTTACCCCCCTCGTCACCACCGGAGTCAACACCGGCGCGTGATCACCACGTCGGAGGTTGACCCGTTTTTGACGAGGTCTTAAAGCCTGCCTGGGCGTGGTGTAACGCTCCAGGCAGGCGTCTACGGCCGCGCGGGGCCCGTGCTGCGCCGTACGACCAGCTGGGGTGTGACCTGGCGCAGCCGCGAGGACTTGCCGGGGTCGCCTATCCGGTCGCTGAGCAGCGCCGCCGCCGAACGACCCATGGCCCGGCGGGGCTGGTCCACGGTGGTCAGCGAGATCCTCTGGGTTCCCGCGAGATGGGTGTTGTCGTAACCGATCACCGAGAGATCGTCCGGCACCCGCAGGCCCAGTTCGGCCGCCGTGGAGAGGACGCCTATCGCCACCGCGTCGTTCGCGGCGAAGATAGCGGTAGGCCGGGGGTCACGGGTCAGCAGGCTCCGGGCGGCCTCTGCGCCTCCCTCCTCGGTGCATTCGCCCTGCTCGACCATGATGTACGGCGCCAGCGCGTGCCTGCGCATCGCGACCAGGTAGCCCTCGCACCGGAACCGGCCCGAGGAGGAACCGGCGCCCTCGATGTGGGCGATCCGGCGGTGGCCGAGTCCCACCAGGTGGTCCACGGCCAGGCGGGCGCCGAGTTGGTCGTCGTCCACGACGATGTCCACGCCGCCCAGTTCGAGGTCGCGTTCGCCCACCACGACCGTCGGCGTGTAGCCGGTGGCCTCGATGAGCGTCTCACTGCTCGGCGCGATGCCGAGCAGCACGAGACCGTCCACCCGCAGTTCCAGGAACGCCTCGACTGCCTCGTCCTCGAACGCGGGGTCCCACTGACTGTTGCCGATGAGCAGCCGGAGCCCGTCGCCGTGCAGGCTCTCCTGCAGGCCGTCCAGGCATTCGGCGTAGAAGGGGTTGTGCAGGTCGGCGACGAGCGCCCCGACCAGGTGGGTGCGGCCTTCGACCAGGCTGCGCGCGACCGCGTTGGGCCGGTAGCCGAGTTCTCTGGCCGCCTGGAGTACGGCTTGCCTGCGATGTTCGCTGACGTGCGGCGATCCGCGCAGCACGAGCGATACCAGTGATTTGGAGACACCGGCACGCTCGGCCACGTTGCGGATCGTGGGCCGCGGGCGTGGCCCGACGTTGTCCGGAAGGACGGGGTCGGCGAGCTCACGGGCTCGGGTGACGGTGGTGGTGGTGTTGACCGGTGGTCCTGACATGGCTCTCCCCCGGGATGGTGGATGGGCACCTGTCACTCAAAACGATCGAGTTCCGAATGGGGTACGGCTTTCCTCGAAGGGAACTCCGATCTTGACCCGGCCGGTGAGGGGCGGCGGCTCCGAGTAGTGTGCGCGGTGTGGGTTTGACATCCGGAACGACTGGGCGAGGGAACCCCCCGGCGGGGAGCGCGCGCCCCGCGCGGCGCAGACTGACCGTGGACCGGCGCCGCGAGGAGCTCATGGCGGCGGCTCTGGAACTGTTCGGCAGGCGGGACGCGGGGAACGTGTCCATCGACGACGTGGCCTCGGCGGCCGGGGCGTCGCGGGCCCTGGTCTACCACTACTTCGGCGGCAAGCAGGAGCTGTACGTGGCCGCGCTGAGGAGCGCGGCGGCCGACCTGGAGGCGAGGCTCCGGCCGAGGCGGGACGATCGCCCGCTGGAGGAGCTCGCCGAGGGGCTGACACGCTACTTCGACTTCGTCGAGCAGCACGCGGCCGGTTTCGCGGCCCTGCTGAGTGGAGGACCGGCCAACCACAGCGGGGAGATCGGCGAGATCGTCGACGGTGTACGGAACCGCCTGTTCCACCTCATCACGCGGCAGATGCGGGTCGACGAGCCGGGGCCGGTGCTGCGCGTCACGCTGCGTTCGTGGATCGCCTCCGTGGAGACGGCCGGCCTCGACTGGCTGGAGCACCGGGACGTCGAGCGGCCGGCGCTTGAGCGCATGCTGGTTGAGCACATGGTGGCGCTGCTCAGGGTGGGCGCGGGCCACGATCCACAGGTCGACCGGTTGCTGAGGGGCCTGCTCCGCGAGCACGCGCCGTAAGCCGTCCGGGGGGAGTCGTACCTCGTCGGGAAGACCGGCGCGGGCCGTAAGAGAACGATGTGGGGCGGCGCCGGGCGGGCGGCGCCGCTCCCCACAGAACCCGTGTGGCCTTACGCGCTCACGGGGTGAGCGCGCACTTGGTCCCCCCTAAAGTCCGTGACGGCCCCGTCTTACTCGGAGCGCTGCTGCGGAATCCCCGCGAGCAACGCGCGAACCTCGGTCTCCCGGTAGCGGCGGTGTCCCCCCAGAGTGCGGATGGACGTCAACTTGCCCGCTTTCGCCCACCGTGTAACGGTCTTGGGATCGACCCGGAACATGGTTGCGACCTCCGCCGGGGTGAGCAGCGGCTCTGCCTCGGGTGTACGAGCTGACATTTGTGCGGCCTCTCCTCCATGTGGACCGGCGACAGCGATCCTGCGACTTGACGCTTGTCACGGATGTCCCCCTATGGCCCCTTGCGTGCGGCTGTTCGGACCATATGCGGCATCACCCGATGTGACCATACAGCCACGTAGAGCGATTGGCGAGCCTTTGAGTGGCTCATCTCTCTTGTGCACCTGTTGTTGTCACGCTCGGTGATTCTAGCGACACGTTTCGTGGTATCGCAGTGAAAACGGCAAACTACTCAGTTCGTAGACGTGTCGCCGGTCATCGACCAACCTACTTATGCAGGTCAGAGGGATGATTTGCGACTCAGTTTGCTGATTCGAGAAGTTGTATTGATCTCCAGCGGAGAATCACCCGCTGGTACATGGCGAAGGCCAACTCTTCCTCGCCGCTCTCCAGACCTGTCAGCGCCGCCGCGATCTCCGCCACGGACTGGTCGGCCTGGAGCTGCTCGTCCTCCATGAGATGGACGATGCCGCCGTAGTCGAGCTCCACCAGCGAGTGCGGGTGGAACTCCTCCAGCCAGCGGGCCACCTCCTCGACCTCCGCGGTCATCGCGGCCTCGCCCACCTGCCTGCGGATGATCTGCAGGGCGCGGGCGCCGCGCCGCCTGGCGTGGGCCATGGACGTGATGTAGATCAGGTTGCGGGTGGTCGTCGCGCCCCCCGGCCCCGGCCCCGGTTCGCGGTCGAGGACCAGCCAGCGTTCGTTGCCGTCGAAGGGCACGAACCACGCCGTCGGAACGTGCCATGTCGAGGTCCGGATGTGGGTGCGCAGGGCCGCCGAGCCCGCGCGTCGTTTGAACCGGTCGAAGTCGTTGGCCGTCTGCTCGGCGACGGAGGCCGGCACGAACCGTTCCATCAGCCTCGCGGGAGTCGCGCCGCGGAGGCGTGAGAAGGCCAGCCAGGACCTGAGCCTGCTCTGCCATGGGCAGACATAGAGAACGTCCTCAACGCGCCTGAGATAGGCGTTGGGGCTCTCCTGGGCGGGGGCGGGGGTGGGCGACACCCCCAGCAGACGGCGTACGGCCTCACCGTGCTCCGCGTGGAGCGCACGGGCGCGGCGGGGGCGGTCGGTCGCCTCCGCGTAGGCGGCCCAGGAGGAGCGTTCCGGCGGGGTGAACGCGGTCAGCGGTTCGTAGACGCGGAGATACGCGGCATAGGGCAACACGACCGCATCGTGTCACGAAGCACCGGCTGTTGTCCGGTATCGGCCCCGAGTGGGATGTGGTGGCGCATGTCATGTCTCGTCTGGTGAGAACCGGGGGTTTCTCTCATGGTTCTCCTGGAAGTTGTGGTTACGCTGAGGGTGATCTCCGCCGCCACGGGGCGGCGGACCGGAACGACCGGGAGTCACCACCGTGACCGACGTCTTCGGGCTGTCCCACAAGGACAAGAGCCCAGTAAGCGGCCAGGCCAGGCACGAGCAGGTCGTCTTCTGCTCCGACGAGCACAGCGGCCTTCACGCGATCATCGCGATCTACAACACCGCCCTCGGCCCGAGCCTCGGCGGCACCAGGTTCTATCCCTACCCGAGCGAGCAGGCCGCGCTGGCCGACGTGCTCAACCTCTCGCGGGCGATGGCCTACAAGAACGCCCTGGCCGGACTCGACCTCGGCGGCGGCAAGGCCGTCATCATCGGCGATCCGGCGACGGACAAGAGCGAGGCGCTGCTGCGGGTCTACGGCCGGTTCGTGCAGTCCCTGGGGGGCCGCTACTACACCGCGTGCGACGTCGGCACCTACAGCGAGGACATGGACGTCGTGGCCCGCGAGAGCTCCTACGTGACCGGTCGCACGCCGGCCCACGGCGGGGCGGGCGACTCCTCGATCCTGACCGCCTACGGCGTGTTCCAGGGCATGCGGGCCGCCGCCGAGCACGTCTACGGCGCGCCCACGCTGCGGGGCAGGCGGGTCGGCGTCGAGGGCGTGGGCAAGGTGGGTCACCGTCTGGTGGACCACCTCGTCGCGGACGGGGCCGAGGTGGTGGTCTGCGACGTCAGCGAGCGGGCCGTCGAGCGGGTTCTGCGGCGCCACCCGGAGGTGGCGGTCGTCGCCGGCCAGCTGGAGCTCACCGGGGCCGATCTCGACGTCTACGCGCCGTGCGCGCTCGGCGGGGCGCTGGACGACGACACGGTCGCCCGGCTGCGCGCCAGGATCGTCTGTGGCGGGGCCAACAACCAGCTGGCGCACCCGGGGGTGGAGAAGGAGCTCGCCGACCGGGGCGTGCTCTACGCGCCCGACTACGTGGTCAACTCCGGCGGCGTCATCCAGGTCGCCGACGAGATCCAGGGGTTCGACATGGATCGGGCGAAGGCAAAGGCCACCCAGATCTACGACACGACTCTCAAGATCTTTGCCGCTGCGGCGGAGGATGGCGTTCCGCCGGCCGTCGCAGCCGATAGGCTTGCCGAGCGCAGAATGTCGGAAGTCGGGCGAATTAGGGGCATCTGGCTGGGCCACTAGCCCCTCACGCCCATACGGCGTACCGAGCCGGGCGTAAAACAGGTACGGTTGTAGTCGAACGAGAGCTGACGCCTCAAGTCAGGTGGCGTCAGTGCGTGGTGCGTTAGCGACGAGGGGTCGGGCACGACCCCACACGAGGGGGTCGAGCCAATGGGGCGCGGCCGAGCAAAGGCCAAGCAGGTCAAGGTTGCTCGCCAGCTGAAGTACAACAGCGGTGGCACTGATCTTGAGCGTCTTCGCGACGAGCTCGGAGTCAGAGACGACTCCAACCACAATGACGACGCCAACGACTCCTACGATGAACTGGCTGATCGGTACGCCGATTACGCCGATGACTTCGGCTCCGGAGGCGACCGCGACGACGGGACGTCCGGCCGCCGTTAGGCGACTTCATATCGAATGCGAGCGGAACACCCGGTGGCGGGAGAGCCACCGGGTGTTTTCTCCGCGCCGCGGTTCCTGACAGCGCTCCGATGACTCGGAGTGCTTTTCGGCGTGTCCGCGTCCGGCCCGGTTCCGCGTCCGGCCGGGACCGCCTTCCCGGCCGGTGCGGGGAAGGCGGGAGACCGATGGGCTAGACGGGCCGGCGGTAGCGGGCCCGGCCGGTGCCCTCGACGACCTCGCCGAGCACCCAGGCCGGCAGGCCGCGGGCCTTGAGCAGGGCCAGCGCCGGATCGACGGCCTCGGCCGCGACGACGGCCGCCATGCCCACGCCCAGGTTGAAGGTGCGGTCCATGTCGGCCTGCGCCACCTTCCCATGCCCGGCGAGCACCTCGAAGACGGCCGGTGGGGTCCAGGAGGCGCGGTCCAGCAGCGCGTCCAGCGTCGGCGGCAGCGAGCGGGACAGGTTGCCCTCCAGCCCGCCACCGGTGATGTGCGCGTAGGCGTGGACCTCCGTCGCGCGGGCCAGCTCCAGGCAGTCCAGGGAGTAGATCCTGGTCGGCTCCAGCAGTTCCTCGCCCAGGGTGCGGCCCAGCTCGTCGAGCTCGGCCTCCAGCGAGAGCCCGGCCAGCTTGATGATGTGCCGGACCAGTGAGTAGCCGTTGGAGTGCACGCCCGAGGAGGCCATCCCCAGCACCACGTCACCCTCGCGGACCCGGTCACGGCCGAGCATCTCGTCGGCCTCCACCACGCCCGTGGCGGCGCCCGCGAGGTCGTACTCGCCGGCGTCCATCGCCCCGGGGTGCTCGGCCGTCTCGCCCCCGACGAGGGCGCAGCCGGCCAGCCGGCAACCCTCGGCGACGCCGCCCACGATCTCGGCGATCCGCTCGGGGACGACCTTCCCGCAGGCGATGTAGTCGGTCATGAAGAGCGGCTCGGCGCCGCAGACCACCAGGTCGTCCACGACCATGCCGACCAGGTCGATGCCGATCGTGTCGTGCCTGCCGAGGGCCTGCGCCAGCATGACCTTGGTGCCGACGCCGTCGGTCGAGGTGGTCAGCAACGGCCGCCGATAGCTCAGCAGGGCCGAGGCGTCGAACAGGCCGGCGAAGCCGCTGGCGTCGTCCACCACCTCGGGCCGGCGCGCGCGCGCGACCTTCGCCTTCATCAGCTCGACGGCGCGCTCACCCGCGTCGATGTCCACACCGGCGGCGGCGTAGCTCGTCATGAGGTCTCCTTCACCGGCCGGACGGCCGTCGTGCCCGGCCGGCTCAAAGCTTCGCCTCCAGGACGTACTTGCCCACGTTGTCCTGGTCGACGGGGATGGGGTACACCCCGTCGAAGCAGGCCCGGCAGAGCCGTTCGGCGGGGAGCGTGGTGGCCTCCGTCAGGCCCTCCAGCGAGATGTATCCCAGAGAGTCGGCGCCGAGGGAGGCCCGGATCTCCTCCACGCTGAGCGAACCGGCGATCAACTCCGCCCGGGTGGCGAAGTCGATGCCGTAGAAGCACGGCCAGGAGACCGGCGGAGAGGAGATCCGGACGTGGACCTCCCGCGCCCCCGCCTCCCGGAGCATCTTGACGATCGCCCGCTGGGTGTTGCCGCGCACGATGGAGTCGTCCACGACGACCAGGCGTTTGCCGGCGACGACCTCCTTCAGCGGGTTGAGCTTGAGCCGGATGCCGAGCTGGCGGATCGTCTGGGACGGCTGGATGAAGGTCCGGCCGACATAGGAGTTCTTGACCAGGCCCTGGCCGTACGGGATCCCGCTCTCCTCGGCGTAGCCGACGGCGGCGGGGGTGCCCGACTCGGGCGTCGGGATGACCAGATCGGCCTCGACCGGGTGCTCACGGGCCAGCACCCGGCCGACCTCGACCCGGGTGGTCTGTACGCCACGTCCGGCGATGGTGGTGTCGGGACGGGCCAGGTAGACGTACTCGAACAGGCAGCCCTTCGGCTCGGCCAGGGCGAACCTGCGGGAGCGCACGCCGCGCTGGTCGATGGTGATCAGCTCGCCGGGTTCGATCTCCCGAACGAACGTGGCACCCACGATGTCCAGTGCGGCGGTCTCCGAGGCCACCGCCCAGCCACGCTCCAGACGGCCCAGGACCAGCGGGCGGATGCCCTGCGGGTCACGGGCCGCGTAGAGCGTCTTCTCGTCCATGAAGACGAGCGAGTAGGCGCCCTTGACCTGGGGAAGGAGCGCGGCGGCCGCGTCGTCGATGGGCCGGCTGCGGTCCTGGGCCAGCAGCGACGTCAGCACCTCGGTGTCGGTGGTCGCCCTGGTCGATCCCGGGGCCAGCCGCCTGGAGAGCTCGGCGGTGTTGATCAGGTTCCCGTTGTGGGCGAGCGCGAGCCCGCCGACCTCGGTCGAGCTCAGCGTCGGCTGGGCGTTCTCCCAGACGCTCGACCCGGTGGTCGAATAGCGGCAGTGACCGATCGCCAGGTGGCCGCGGAGGGTGCCCAGCACCGACTCGTCGAAGACCTGGGCCACGAGGCCCATGTCCTTGTAGACGAGGATCCTGCTGCCCTCGCTGACCGCGATGCCCGCGGACTCCTGGCCGCGGTGCTGTAGCGCGTACAGCCCGTAGTAGGTGAGTTTGGAGACTTCCTCCCCAGGCGCCCAGACTCCGAAGACGCCACATGCGTCCTTCGGAGCTCGGTCGTGGGGGTCAAGGTCATGGCTCAGATGGCCGTCGCCCTTCAGCACATGCTTCAGTCTAGGTCGGGCTCTTCGCTGCTCGCACCTCGGGGCGGTGTCCGTCCCGCCTGTCACCGTTACCGAACAATCATCGCCGTTTTACCGTGTCAGCCTGTTTCATGGGAAAGAGCCGGGGGAGTGTGAGGTATCCGGCATGTCTATACGTCGGGAGAGCGGACGTGACAACACCTGAGGACCCGAATCAGCCTGATCCGCGCCATCGGCGGGACAGGCGGCCTGAAGAGGAGGGGACGGGCGCGGAACCGGCTCCCGGGCCTCCAGAGCCGGAGGAGCCCGCCCCCGAGGAGAACCCGGAGTGGCCGCCGATCTCCACGCCCGGTGAGCCGTCACTGCCCCGGCATCCGGACGTGCCGACGGCCCCGGAGGTGCCCCCGCCGGTCCAGGCGGACTCCGAGACCACGAGGGGGTACGGCCCGGTGCCGGGTGCGCCCCCGCCCGCCTATCCGGGGTGGGAGAGCGCCCCGGAGGCGTCGCCCGCCGACCGTCCAGACGGTCCGGAGACGCCGTCGAGCGCCGCCAGGCACTCGCGCTACGATCCGCCGACGCCGCCCCAGGGCTTCCCGGCCGCCTCACACCGGCCCGGTGAGCCCGGTGAGCCCGGCGGCCATGCCGGGCCCGGTGGGCCCGGTGAACCCGCGCGGCCCGCGGGGGACGCCGGAGCCGCCTCGCCCGCCGGGGGCATCCCCGGCGCGAGTCCCTACGGGGGTCCGGGCCGCCCGGCTCAGCAGGGACCTCCCGAGGGGTGGCCGAGTCCTTCGGAGGGGCAGGGGCCGCCCCCGCAGGGGCAGCCGTACCAGCCTCCCCAGGGGCCGCCCTATCAGGCACCGCTCTCACCGGGCGGTCCCGGATATCCGGGGGGTCCGGGCTACCCGGGGGCCCCGCCGTACCCGGCGCCGCCGGGGGCGGGGTGGGGCGCGCCGAAGGTGGGCGGAGGGCTCGGCACCGCGGCCCTGGTGCTCGGCATCGTCAGCGTCTTCCTGCTGGTGGTGTGCGGCCTGGGCGTGCTGACGGCCATCGTCGGCCTGGTGCTCGGCATCGTCGCCGTGGTCAGGAACTCCAACCGCGGCCGCGCCTGGGTGGGCATCGCGCTGAGCGTGCTGACCTTGATCATCGCCGTGGCGTTGCTGAGCTGGCTCTACAGCAAGGTGGGCGACTGCGCCAACCTGCCGCCGGAACTCCAGCAGCGCTGTATAGAGGAGCGATTCGGCGTCCAACTCCAGAACACGCCGTAGGTTTTGGACGGTTCCAGCGCTCCCCGTGGCTCCCGCCGGTCCGCCGGACCGGCGGGCACGGTCCGGCTCCTACCGGACCGGTAGGTACTCCGACAGGTCGGCCCGGCCGCCGCTCGCCGAGATCCTGCCCTCGGACATCGCCTCGGCCCACGCCAGCCGTCCGGTGGCCAGCGCCAGCCAGGTCGGCGCGTCGGTCTCCACCACGTTCGGCGGGGTTCCCCGGGTATGCCGGGGGCCCGCCACGCACTGCACCGCCGCGTACGGCGGGACCCGCACCTCGACGGTCCGCCCGGGGGCCGCGGTCGCCAGCAGGTCGAGCAGGTGCCGTACGGCGAAGCGGGTGATCTCCCGCTCCGGCCGGACCCGCCGTTCGTAGGCCCGCAGCACCACCGTGACGCACGCCCCCAGCAGTTCGGCGGTTCCTCCGGGCCCGTCGTAGGGCGGCTCGTCCAGGGTGGTCAGCTGGGCGTCCAGTGCGGCGCGCACCTTGGCGGCGTCAGGTCTGTGAGGTGGCACGCCCTCCATCATGCCCGCCGCCGGCCCGTGCCCGCCTCGGCCGGGCCAGGGCGGAGGCCAGCGCGCCCACGAGGGCGACGGCGAACAGCGCGGCGTACGTTCTCCTGAAGCCGTCCATGAGCTGCTCCACGGCCACCGGTGACGCGCTCGACAGCGTGCCGGAGTAGACCTGGCCGCGCAGTTCGGCGCTGACCGAGCCGGTGAGGACGCTCAGGGAGAGGGCGACGCTGAGCACCATCCCGACATTCATGATCATGAGTCGGAAGCCGTTCACCACGCTGAGGCTCCCGGCGGGCAGGGCGGCCATGACCTGGGTGGTGTTCCCGGTCAGGAAGCTGCCGCTGCCGCAGCCGCACAGCAGCAGTCCCACCCCCACGACCCAGTACGGCGTGGCCGGATCGGCGGTCAGGAGCAGGACGCCCAGCCCCGCCGCGCTCAGCAGCGACCCCCCGACCGACAGGGCGCGGGGGGAGATCCTGCGGCCGAGGGCGCCGGCGACCGGCGAGGCCACGGCCATGCCGACCGGGATGGGCAGCACGCCCAGGGAGGCGGTGAGGGCGTCGACGCCCTGGACCGTCTGGAAGTAGAGGGCGGCGAGCAGGATCAGCGCCGCGCGGGCCAGGGCGTTGCAGAACGAGGCGAGGTTGGCGAAGGCCAGCAGGCGCCGGCCGAACAGCCGCACGTCGAGCACCGGGTGGGACGCCCTTCGCTCCACCATGATCAGGATCGGGGTCAGGATCGCCGCGACCCCGGCTCCGATGATCACCACGGGGCTGGACAGACCCCGGGATCCCGCCTCGGAGAGCGCGACGAGGGTGGCCGACAGCACGGCGAACACCAGCAGGTTGCCGAGCACGTCCATCGGTTCGCGTGGTTTGGGGGGAAGCCTGCCGAGGATGATCGCCCCCCATACGAGGGCGATCAGCCCGGCGGGCACGTTCACCCAGAAGATCCACTGCCAGCCCGCGGCCTGGGCGACGAGGCCGCCCAGCGTCGGCCCCGCCAGCTGGGCGACCGAGAAGGCTCCGATGTAGACGCCCATGCCCTGGCTGAGCCGGTCGGGTGGGAAGGCGTCGGTGATGATCACGGTCCCGTTGGCCAGGATCATCGCGGCCCCGACCGCCTGCACCGCCCGCATCGCGATCAGGAACCAGACGGTGGGCGAGAGTCCGGCCAGCAGTGACGCGGCGGTGAAGAGGGCGAATCCCGCGAGGTAGACCTCCCTGCGCCCGAGCAGGTCGGCCACGCGGCCGAAGAGGACCAGGGTCGCGGTGCTGACGAGCAGGTACGCCAGCAGGATCCATCCGGCGGCGAACGCGTCGGCGTGGAAGTGCCTTACCACCTCGGGAAGTGCCACGTTCAGCGTGCTTCCCGAGATGCCGATCAGCACGATGCCGAGGCTGGTGACCGAGCAGACGCGCCATGCGTAGCGGAGCTTTGAGCGATATTCGGGGGAATCGGAAAGGTCTTGGAGGATTGCGACCATATGCCCCAGTCTGACCTACCCGGCATACCGATCTGGAACGAGATCGGCCGAAGGGCGGGGTCAGCGGGCTCGCCTGCGCAGGCCCTCCATGTCGTGGATGGTCACCCGGCGACGGCCCGTCTCGATCAGGCCGCGGTCCCGCAGCGAGCGCAGGGACTTGCTGACCGCCTCGCGGGAGGCCCCCGTCCAGCCGGCCAGCTCGTCCTGGGAGAGCGGCAGCGTCACCCGGACCGCGCCGCCGACCGGCTCGCCGTACCGCTCGGCCAGCTCGATCAGCCGGGTCGCCACCCGGCCCGTGGTGTCGAACGCGCCGTACTCGATCCGCTTGCGGTCGGCGTCGCGCATCTTGCCGATCAGCATCCGCATCAGGAGCACCGCCACCCGGCCGTTCTCACGCAGATAGGCCGGGAAGTCGTGGATCGTGATGCCCTCCACCGGCTCCAGCGTGGTCACCGTGGCCGACCTCAGCAGACCGTCGATGACGGCGAACTCGCCGAGCAGCGCGCCGGGGCCGCGGATCGCCAGGACCACCTCGGTCCCACCGGCGGTGTGCGAGGAGACCTTGACCCGCCCCGACGTCAGCAGGAGCACCCATTCGGCGACGTCGCCCTCGGTGCACACCGTCGCTCCCCGCTCCCACCGCCGGGGGGTGCCGGCCGCGTGCAGCGCGGCGGCCTCGTCGGCCGTGAGCAGGGTGACGAACTCGCCCGGCTCGGGGGTGGGGGTCACGACTGTCTCCTGCTCCCTCGTGCGGTCTGGCCGGTGTCGATTATGCCGGTACGGTCCTCGCCGGAGAGCCCGCTTCCACGGCGGTTTCCGTGGTTTTACGGTGGACTCTCCAGTTTCACATGGGTTTCTGAGTTTTCACGATGGTTTCTCCGGCTCTCCGGCGGACTCTTGCTCCACAGTGCAGATTCCGCGACTCCACGGCGGGTTCTACCGCAGAGCGGACAGCACATAGGCGTGGACGGGCCGCTCCTTGCCCTTGAGGGCGAGTTCGCCCAGCGGGCGGACCCTGGCGCCGGGACCGATCAGGTCGAGGGTGCTCTGGCCGATCACCACGGTTCCCGGCTCGGCGATCCCCTCCAGCCGGGCGGCCACGTTCACGCAGTCACCCATCGCGTTGAACCCGCGCAGCTCGGGGCTGCCGATGTTGCCGACCAGCGCGACACCGGTGTTGACCCCGATCCTGAACCGGGGATAGCCGGGTGTCCCGGCGGCGATCTCCTCGGCCGCCTCCTGCATGGCCAGGGCGGTCCTGGCGGCGGCGACGGCGTGGTCCGCCTGCCTGGCGGGGGCGTTGAACAGCGCCAGCAGCGCGTCACCCACGAACTGCACGATCGTGCCGCCGTTGCCCAGCACGATGGGCACGGCCGCCGAGTGGTACCGGTTCAGCATCTCGACGATCTCGCCGGGCGCCACCCGCTCGGAGTAGCTCGTGAAACCCTTCAGGTCGGCGAAGAGCGCGGTCAGCTCGACCAGTTCGCCCCCGAGCGCCGCGGTCCGCGGATCGGCCAGCAGGGACTTCGCCACGTCCGGGGACATGTACTGCCGGAACAGGGTGGACAGCTCCTGATACAGCCGGGTGTTCTCCAGGGAGATGGACAGCTGGCTCGCCAGCGTGGCGGCGAGCGCCTCGTCCTGCCGGGTCCTGCCCACCGGCACCGTCAGCGCCCCGGCGAGCCGTCCCCGCACGGTCAGCGGGTGGACGACGGTTCCGCCCAGCCGTACGGGTCCGTCGCCGGGGAAGTCCTGCGGGCCGTACACGCCGGAGTCCAGGGTGACCCGCCCGCCGGAGACCAGTCCGACGCGCACGTCCCCGTAGGCCCGCCGTACCCGCTCCAGCCCCCGGGTCAGCAGCTCGTCCTCAGGCATCCCCACCCTGGCCCGGTTGCCCATGTCCACCAGCGCGGCGAGCCGCTCCGACACCTCCCGCTCGTCGGCCAGCGCCTCACCGGCCCGGTCGAGCACCGCGGCCTGCCCCTCGGTGAGCCCGAACTTGCCCGCCAGCCTGGTCGCGACGGGGACCCGGCTCCCGCCGCCTGAAGGGGTGTCCGCCCTGCGCCTGAGGTGGCCGACGAGTTCCTCCAGGGCGGCCTCGTACTCGCCCCTGAGCCGCTGGACGGTCGCCGCCAGCGCCACCGAGTCGAACAGGCCGGCGCTGGAGCCCTCCTGCCGGAACTGCAGGTAGGCGCTGTAGGCGACGAACAGGAAGGCCACGGCCAGCAGTAGGTGCCAGAGCCACCACGACAGGTGCCAGTTGAAGTGCGACATCCCGGCGATCGTGGCCTCGGCCAGCAGCGCGTAGGCGGTGAGGAGGCTGACCAGCATGGCCGAGGGACGCCGCCGGTGCAGCTGGAACATCATCGCGGTCGCCGCCGCGTACAGCGCGACCCCGAGCGCCTCCAGCCCGCCGAGGCCGGCTCCGTGCGCGGGTGGCCGGCCCCCCAGCGGGGTGAGATCGGGGAGCAGCGACGCGACTCCCCAGCCGGCCAGCAGCAGGACGAGGCCGCCGCGCAGCCAGACCTGTGCCTTCAGCACGGCCTGGGCCACCCGCTCGTTCAGCGGCAGGGCCGAGGCGAAGGCGAACATCGAGGCGATGAGCAGGCCGACCGGCTGGGACAGCTCGAACCCGTAGTTCGGTCCTTGGAGGATGACCTTCGGCGTGGTCAGCCCATGGATCAGGAAGAATCCGGCGCTGCTCAGGAAGACCAGGGAGACCAGCAGCAGCCGCGCGTCGGCCCGCCTGGCCGAGGCCTGGCCGATCATGGTGCCGAGGACCACGTTGACCCCGGCCACGGCGATGATCAGCCAGAAGTGGCCGACGTTGTCCTGCAGGACGGCGTTCAGCCTCGGCCTGGTCAGCAGCAGCCAGAGCCCCGCCATCGGCAGCGCCAGGTGGATCGCCCAGACCACCAGGCGGACCGGCTGACCCGACGGCGGCAGGTACGGCACCGGCCCCTCGCCGTCCCCGGCGCCGCCGTTCCCGCCGTTGCCGCCCCAGTCCTCCCCGTCCTCCCCGCTCTCTCCACGACCTCCACGACCGCGTTCCCCGCGTTCCCGTGGTCCCCGGAGCCTCTCGGTCGACGCGGTTCTCGGGTCGTTCACCGGCACGGTGACCTCCGTGTCCTCGGGAACCGTTCCGGCTCCCTGTCGCGTCCGCCTCCGCCCGCCGACCGGCGACGGCCGGAGTTCTCCCCGAACAGCGGCGATTATCCCGCATGTGGTCGATGCGGTCATGCGGTCCATACGCTGCGTTATCAGGCTGAAACGCGATGTTTCGCAGGGCAACTCAAGGACGGTGGGGACGGCCGACGGCCACTCCCGGTGACGACCGGCGGTGGCGCCCCTCCCGCCCTCGGGCCTTCCCGGGATCGGCCCTTCCAGGCTCGGGTCCTTCCGGGGCTTGGACGCCGAGGGGGGTACGGCTCAGCTGAGCCGTACCCCCCTCGGGGCGTGCGCGGGGTCAGCCGAAGATTCCCGGCAGGGTGGCCGTGTGGGTCTCCCGGAGCTCGGTGATCGGGATGTCCAGGACGTTCTCCACGATCAGGGAGTCGCCGCCGGTGACGCCCAGGCCGTGGCAGGGCACCTCGTGGGCGACGCAGAGCTCGGCGAGGAGCTGGAAGGACTCCGGTGTCACGGTCACCAGCGCGCGCGCCGGCGACTCGCTGAACAGCTCGACGAACGGGTCGTCCCCCGCCGGGGAGACCGTGGCGCCGACCCCCCTGGCGAGGCACGCCTCGGCCAGGGCGATGGCCAGGCCGCCGTCGGACAGGTCGTGGGAGCCGGTCAGCAGACCGCGGGAGGCGGCCTCGGTGAGCACGGTCGCCAGGGCGCGTTCGGCCTCCAGGTTCGCCTTGGGCGGCAGGCCGCCCAGGTGACCGTGGGCCACGTGGGCCCACTCGGAGCCGCCGAACTCCTCCTCGGTCTCACCCAGCAGGACGATCCGCTCGTCCGGGCCGGTGAAGCCGCTGCCGACCCGCAGGGCCACGTCGTCGATCACGCCCAGCACGCCCACGACCGGGGTGGGGTGGATCGGGGTGGACCCCGTCTGGTTGTAGAAGGAGACGTTCCCGCCGGTCACCGGGACGCCAAGCGCCTTGCAGGCGTCGGCCAGGCCGCGGGTGGCCTCGGCGAACTGCCACATGACCTCGGGGTCCTCGGGGGAGCCGAAGTTGAGGCAGTTGGTCACCGCCAGCGGCGTCGCGCCGGTCACGGCCACGTTCCGGTACGCCTCGGCCAGCGCGAGCTGCGCCCCCGCGTACGGGTCGAGCCTGGCGTAGCGGCCGTTGCCGTCCGTCGACAGCGCGATGCCCCGGGTCGTCTCCTCGGCCCCCGGCATGATCTCGCTGATTCGCAGCACCCCGGCGTCGGCCGGCTGGGCCAGCACGGTGTTGCCCCGGACGTAGCGGTCGTACTGGGAGGTGACCCACTCCTTGGACGCGAGGTTGGGCGAGCCGAGCAGCTCCAGCAGCGTCGCCCGCAGGTCGTCGGGGCGTGCCAGCCGTACCGGGTCGTCGGCGTTGAGCGCGGACTGACCGGCCGGCTCGTGGAAAGGCCGCTCGTAGACCGGGCCCTCGTCGGCCGCGGTGCCCGGCGGAATGTCGACGATGGTCTCGCCGTACCAGGTCATCACCAGGCGGCCCCCGTCGGTGACCTCGCCGATCACGGTCGCCGGGATGTCCCACTTGGCGCAGATCGCCATGAAGGCAGCGATGTCGTCGGGGGTGACGACCGCCATCATGCGCTCCTGCGACTCGCTCATCAGGATCTCCTCGGGCCGCAGCGACGGGTCGCGCAGCGGGACGAGGTCCAGCCTGACGTCCATGCCGCCGGTGCCCTTGGCCGCCAGCTCGGTGGTCGCGCAGGACACGCCGGCCGCGCCGAGGTCCTGGATGCCCACGACCACGTCCGCCTGGTAGAGCTCAAGGCAGCACTCGATCAGCAGCTTCTCCATGAACGGGTCGCCCACCTGGACGCTGGGACGCTTGGCGTGCGACTCGTCCTCGAAGGTGGCCGAGGCCAGGACGGACGCGCCGCCGATGCCGTCCGGGCCGGTCAGCGCGCCGAACAGCACGACCTTGTTGCCCGGTCCCGGGGCGGTGGCCAGCTTGATCTGGTCCTTGCGGAGCAGGCCCACGCACAGGGCGTTGACCAGCGGGTTGCCGATGTAGCAGGGGTCGAAGACGACCTCGCCGCCGATGTTGGGCAGCCCCAGGCAGTTGCCGTAGTGGCTGATGCCCTCGACCACGCCGGGCAGCACCCGCCGGGTGTCGTGGGCGTCGGCGGCGCCGAAGCGCAGCGCGTCCATCACCGCGATGGGCCGCGCGCCCATCGACATGATGTCGCGGACGATCCCGCCGACGCCGGTCGCCGCGCCCTGGTGCGGTTCGACGTAGGACGGGTGGTTATGCGATTCGATCTTGAAGGTGGCCGCCCAGCCGTCGCCGATGTCCACCACGCCGGCGTTCTCGCCCATGCCGACCAGCAGGGCCTCGGACTTGGGGGCCTTGGTGCCGAACTGGCGCAGGTGCACCTTGGAGGACTTGTAGGAGCAGTGCTCGCTCCACATGACGCTGTAGATGGCCAGCTCGGAGCTGGTGGGCCGGCGGCCGAGGATCGCGCGGACCCGCTCGTACTCGTCGAGCTTCATGCCCAGCTCGGCGTAGGGCTGCCGCTCGCCGGGCGTGTCCTGGGCCCGCCTGACGGTGTCCAGGGCCGGCTGAGCCCGCACGTCGTCGGCGGGGGCCTGGGGGTCGTGCTCGCTCACAGGTTCACCAGCTTCTTCAGGATCGAGGAGAAGAATCCGCGGCCGTCCGTGCTTGGGGCGCCGGTGAGGTCCTCGACCGCGTGCTCGGGGTGCGGCATGAGGCCGACGATGTTCCCGGCCTCGTTGCAGATGCCCGCGATGTCGTTCAGCGAGCCGTTGGGGTTGCCTCCGACGTAGCGGAAGACCACCTGCCCCCCCGCCTCCAGCGCCTTCAGGGTCGGCTCGTCGGCGACGTAGCGGCCCTCGCCGTGCTTGACCGGCAGCACGATCTCCTGCCCCTCGGCGAAGTCGGAGGTCCAGGGCGTGGCGGTGTTCTCCACCCGGACGCGCTGGTCGCGGCAGATGTAGTGCAGTCCGGCGTTGCGCATCAGCGCGCCGGGCAGCAGGTGGGCCTCGCAGAGGATCTGGAAGCCGTTGCAGGTGCCCAGGACGGGAAGTCCGGCCCTGGCCGCCGGGATCAGTTCCTCCATCAGGGGCGCGAACCTGGAGATCGCCCCGCACCGGAGATAGTCTCCGTAGGAGAAACCACCCGGCAGGAAGATCGCGTCCACCCCCTTGAGATCGGGGTCCGCGTGCCACAGCGGGACGGCTTCGCCGCCCGCGTGGCGCACGGCGCGGGCCGCGTCCTGATCGTCAAGAGTCCCGGGAAAAGTGACGACGCCCACGCGGGCAGCACTCATGGTAGCGTTCCCCTCCACAAACGAGCGCCGCGCCGACATCTCACACGTCGGACCTCGGTCTGCGGCGGTGCGCCCAGGCTATCCGCTCCGGGAGAGCAGGTCACACGGCGGCGAGCACGCGGCCCTGGCGGAGGAAGACGGCGTCCTCGTCCCAGTCGAGATGTTTGCGCAGGTGCACGGTGGTTCCCCGGCCGGGTGTGATGCCGAAGGAGATCTCGTCCACCACCGCCTGCATGATCAGGATGCCCCGGCCGTTCTCGATGTCCGCCGGGGGATACTGCTCGGGGACCCGGACGAGCCCCTGACCTCTGTCGATGATGTGGACGTCGCAGCGGCCGTCGCCGATGGACACCTCGACCTCGTAGCGGTTGTCCGGGCCACCGTGGCGCACCGCGTTGGCGCACGCCTCGGTGACCGCGAGCAGGATGTCGGAGACGCAGCTCTCGGTGACGCCGAGCGAGCGCAGGGAGTCGCCCAGCGCCCTGCGGACCATCGGAATGCCGATGGCCTCTCTGGGCAGAGCCAGCGAGAACTCGATATCCACCGGATCCCTCCCGGGGCCAGACGTCACCTTGTCAAGGTTTCCCCGCGGAATCCGGGCTAACCGCAAAATAACCTTAATGTTATTTAGTGTTGGTCAAGCTGTGGGATTGCGACACGCTCGGAAGGTGATCTACCCGGACGTACGGGCACGCCCTACGCGATACGTGATGATCTAGGACTCCACGGTGACCCGGTAGTCCTCGATCACGGTGTTGGCCAGCAGGGTCTCGGCCATCTTGCGGACGTCCGCGAGGGCGGCCTCGTCGGCGGGCCCCTCAAGCTCCACCTCGAACCTCTTGCCCTGCCGTACCGCTGAGACACCGGAGAAGCCGAGCCGCGGCAGCGCGCGGGCGATCGCCTGGCCCTGCGCGTCGAGAATCTCGGGCTTCAGCATGACGTCGACAATGACGCGCGCCACGGTGTTCCTCCTGGTTGCAGCGGGGACGGTTCGGCGCCTCAAGCGTAACGGGCTCCGTCGGCAGTTCGTCGCATGGTCCCGGCTCTCCTCGTGCGAGGGTGAAAGCCGGTCCGGCGGGAAGGTGACAGGGAATCCGGCGGGTGAGGGAGATCGAGATGGATGCCGGGGCGGGGCTTGCGCACAGGTATGTGCCCTCTGTCACGATGTCCACAAACGCAGACGGACCACCACCAGTCGGATCGGATGCGCTGCTAACCGGCCGGACAGCGATGGTGAACCCATCACGCCGGCCCCGAGCACACAGGAGTGGCACGTGACAGCCGAGGCCCCTCATGGTGCGGAAGCACCACCGGAGCTCGTCCAGTTGCTGACCCCCGAGGGTGAGCGGGTCGAGCACCCCGACTACGACATCGACCTGACACCGGAGGAGATCCGCGGACTCTACCGGGACCTGGTCCTGGTGCGCCGGGTCGATCTGGAGGCCGTGGCGCTGCAACGCCAGGGCGAGCTGGGCCTGTGGGCCTCCCTGCTCGGTCAGGAGGCCGCGCAGATCGGCTCGGGACGGGCGCTGACCGACGCGGACATGGCCTTCCCGACCTACCGCGAACACGGCGTGGCCTGGTGCCGGGGGGTGGACCCGGTCAACCTGCTCGGGCTGTTCCGCGGGGTCAACCACGGCGGCTGGGATCCCGCCGAGCACAACTTCCACCTCTACACCATCGTCATCGGCAGCCAGACCCTGCACGCCGTCGGCTACGCCATGGGCATCCAGCGCGACGGCGCCGAGGCCGCCTCGATCGTCTACTTCGGCGACGGCGCCACCTCCCAGGGCGACGTGAACGAGTCGTTCATCTGGGCGTCGGTCTTCAACGCGCCCGTGGTGTTCTTCTGCCAGAACAACCAGTGGGCCATCTCCGAGCCGCTGGAGAAGCAGACCCGTATCCCGCTGTACCGCCGGGCGAGCGGCTTCGGCTTCCCCGGCGTCCGGGTCGACGGCAACGACGTCTTCGCCTGTCTCGCGGTCACCCGCAAGGCGCTGGCCGACGCCAGGGCCGGGCAGGGGCCGATGCTGATCGAGGCGTTCACCTACCGGATGGGCGCGCACACCACCTCCGACGACCCGACCCGCTACCGGGTGGCCGACGAGCTGGAGGCGTGGAAGCTCAAGGACCCGATCGAGCGGGTCCGCGCCTACATGTTCAAAAACCAGCTGGCCGACCAGGAGTTCTTCGACACGATCGACGCCGAGGCCGACGAACTGGGCCGTGACGCGCGCAGACGCTGCCTGGCGCTGCCCGATCCCGAGCCGCTCGCCATCTTCGACCACGTCTACGCCGAACCGCACCGGCTGATCGACTCCGAGCGCGCGCAGTTCGCGGCCTATCTGGAGGGGTTCGAGGGATGACGACTCTCACGCTGGCCAAGGCGCTCAACGAGAGCATGCGCAGGGCGATGGAGGACGACCCCAAGGTTCTCGTCATGGGCGAGGACGTGGGCAAGCTCGGCGGCGTGTTCCGGGTCACCGACGGGCTGCAGAAGGACTTCGGCGAACAGCGGGTCATCGACACCCCGCTGGCCGAGTCGGGCATCGTCGGCACGGCCATCGGCCTCGCGCTCCGGGGATACCGTCCCGTCTGCGAGATCCAGTTCGACGGGTTCGTCTTCCCGGCCGCCGACCAGATCATCACCCAGCTCGCCAAGATGCCGCTGCGCTCGCTGGGCAAGTTGCGGCTGCCCGTCGTGGTGCGGATCCCGTTCGGCGGCGGCATCGGCGCGGTGGAGCACCACAGCGAGTCGCCGGAGGCGTACTTCACCCACACCGCCGGTCTGCGCGTCGTGGCCTGCTCCAACCCCGCCGACGGCTACACCATGCTCCAGCAGGCGATCCGCTGTGACGACCCGGTCATCTTCTTCGAGCCCAAGCGGCGTTACTGGGACAAGGCCGACGTCGACACCTCCGCCTTCTCCGAGGACTGGACGCCCCTCGACGAGGCCAGGGTGGTACGGCGGGGCACCGACGTCACGCTGATCGCCTACGGGCCGATGGTGAAGACCTGCCTGGAGGCCGCGACGGCGGCCGAGGACGACGGCCGATCCCTGGAGGTGGTGGATCTGCGCTCGCTCAACCCGCTGGACGTGGAGCGCGTCGTGGAGTCGGTCGGCAGGACCGGCCGATGCGTCGTGGTGCACGAGGCCCCGGTCTACAGCGGCTTCGGCGCGGAGATCGCCGCCCGGGTCACCGAGCGGTGCTTCTACGGCCTGGAGGCGCCGGTGCTGCGCGTCGGCGGGCCGTCCACCCCCTACCCGCCCTCCAGGCTGGAGGACCACTACCTGCCCGACCTGGACCGGGTCCTCGACGCCGTCGACCGCGTGTTCGCGTTCTGAAAAAGGGGAGGCGACGATGAAGGAGTTCAGGCTCCCCGACGTGGGAGAGGGCCTGACCGAGGCCGAGATCGTCCGGTGGCACGTGAGGCCCGGCGACCCGGTCAAGATCAACCAGATCATCGTGGAGATCGAGACGGCCAAGGCCGTCGTCGAGCTGCCCTGCCCCTTCGAGGGGGTGGTGACCGCACTGATGGCCGCCGAGGGCGAGACCGTGGAGGTCGGCAGGCCGATCATCTCGGTGGACGACGGCACGGCGCCCGCCCCCGGCGCTCCCTCGGGCGCGCAGGCGGAGGAGGGGCTCACCGAGGTCTCCGCGGACCGGCGGGGCCTGACCGAGGACATGGTGCCGCACCCTCCCGAGCAGGAGCGCCGGCCCGTCCTGGTGGGGTACGGCGTCAAGCCGGGCGCCGCCAAACGCCGCCCCCGCAAACCCATGGCGGGCACCCCCGGCCGGGCCGTGAACGGGGACGCGGACAGAGCCGCGGGTGGTGGCGCGGGCGCGGCGGCGTCCTTCGCCACGCTCCCCGTCGCCGGTGAGACCGAGGCCGGGGCCGTCCCCGCCATGCCCCCGGCCCCCGCCGGTACGGCCGTGCCGGCCGGCCGGGTGATCGTGCCGGCCAAGCCTCCGGTGCGGAAGCTGGCCAGGGAGCTCGGGGTCGACCTGGCCACGCTCACCGGGACCGGCCCGCAGGGGACGATCACCCGGGAGGACGTCCACTCGGCGGTCGGCCAGACCGGTCGGGCGGGGCCTTCGGCCGTTCCCGCGGCGGTCGCGGAGGAACGGATCCCCGTCAAGGGGGTGCGGAAGGCGACCGCGCAGGCGGTGACGGCCTCGGCCTTCACCGCGCCGCACGTCACCGAGTTCCTCCAGGTGGACGTGACCCGGGCCGTGGAGGCGGTCGGGCGGCTCAGGGAGCTTCCCGACTTCGCCGAGGTCAGGGTCACGCCGCTGCTCCTGGTCGCGAAGGCGATGCTCGTCGCCGTCCGACGCCACCCGATGATCAACTCGTCGTGGGACGAGGCCCGCCAGGAGATCGTGGTCAAGCACCGGGTGAACCTGGGCATCGCCGCGGCCACTCCGAGGGGTCTGCTCGTTCCCAACGTCAAGGACGCTCAGGCGCTGTCCCTGCCGGAGCTCGCCGGTGCCCTGGGGGCCCTGGCCGAGACCGCCAGGGCGGGCCGTACCCAGCCCGCCGACATGGCCGGGGGCACGATCACGATCACCAATGTGGGGGTGTTCGGGGTGGACGCCGGCACCCCCATCCTCAATCCGGGCGAGTCGGCCATCCTGGCCTTCGGCCAGATCAGGGACATGCCGTGGGTGGTGGACGGGCAGATCGTGCCGCGTAAGGTGTGCACGCTCGCGCTCTCCTTCGACCACCGGATCGTGGACGGTGAGCTCGGCTCGCTCTTCCTCCGCGATCTGGGAGCCATGCTGGAGGACCCCCTCCGGATGCTCGCCTGGAGCTGATCCCGGCCGGAGCCGGCGCGGACACCTGATGAGCCCGCCCCCCGTCACGGGGAGCGGGCCCATCAGGGGCGGACCGGTCCGTTCGACGTCATCTCCGGTGGGGGGCGTTGGAGAGCGGTTCCGGTTTCCGGCCGGTCCGGGCCTTTTCCGGGCCGGCGGAGAAGAAACGCAATTCCGCCTCGGTTGTGCGCGGTTCTCAGGCGGACGGTCTATTCCGCCGTCGGTTTACCACCACCAGTTGCCGCCCCAGTCGCCGCCCCAGTTGCTCCAGCTGCTCCACCTCCAACTCCGCCATCCGCAGCCGTTTCCACAGCCGCAGGAGCGACGACATCCGCAGCCGTTTCCGCAGCCGCAGGAGCGGCGGCAGCCGCAGCGACAGCAGCGGCGCCGCCATCCGCAGCCGGTGACGAAGCTCGTGGCCCCGGCGGTCTGGACGGTGGGGGTCGTGGTGTTCGCCACGGATGTGACCGTGGCCTCGGCGGGGGCGGCCATCAGGGCTCCGGCGATGAGCCCGGCGCCCATGGTGCTCGCGATGAACGAGGCGGCAGTCTTCGTTTTCATGCGATCCTCCGGTTTCACGAGAGGACGGATTCGCCCTCCTGAGCTCCGAACACCTCAAACATCGCAGAAGACGCAGCTGTCATGACACCGCAAAGCACTTATACTTTGGCAAAGCCGCACAGACGTGTATAAATATGAAATAAATTATCCATATCGGGGCATTTCTGGACGATGGGTTCTTGCCATCCTGAATGCCATTCGGTACCCGCTGTCGATTCCTTGACGGCATGGCCGTACCCTGGCGGAGCACCCGAGGAAAGGAAGATCATGTTCCGGCATGTCGTGCTGTTCACCTGGGCGGAAGAGGCCACCGACGAGCAGAGGGCCACGGTCGCCACCGAACTCGGCAGGCTGCCGGGGGTCATCCCGGAGATCCGCGCCTACACCATCGGCGCCGACGCGGCCGTGAACCCGGGCAACCACGAGTTCGCGGTCGTCGCCGACTTCGACACCGTCGAGGACTACCTGGCCTACCGCGACCACCCGGCGCACCAGGCCGTGATCGCCGAGCACATCAAGCCCATCCTGGCGTCCCGGGCGGCCGTGCAGTTCGCCTGCTGACCCGCGCCGGCCGGGTGGCGGGCCGTTCCTAGTCCTCCGAGGGATGGTTCTCGCGGTGCATCAGACGGTCGTCCGACGTATGCCCGCTCCTGGCCCCCAGCACGATGCTCAGCACGATCCCGATCGCGCCGACGATCATGAAGATCAGGCCGATGACGTCGATGTGCACATCCTTGCCCAGAACGTCGGGCTCGATGGCGAATCTGAGGATGGCGCCGAGCGTGAGAAAGAAGATGCTGACCCCGACACCCATCAGGTCCTCCGGACGGAAGTAATGATCAGGTAAACAGAACCTACGTGATGGGTCATACCCGTTCCGGGGCGATCACACTACCCAGACGGGTCTTGTCGTCCGAGGTGGGCCCCCACGAGCCCAGGTGGACCGGGACGTCGAGGGCGTCGGCCACCGCGGCGGGCCAGTCGTCGACGCCGTCCAGATAGCGGGGGCGGGCCCTCAGCAGCCGTCCGGTCAGCCCCGCCTGCCCGTCGAGGTCGCCCGCCGTCCCCACGGGAAGCTCGCCCACGTCGTAGGAGACGCACATCCGCGACACCGGAACGTCCAGGTGGGTGAGCGCGAGCGCGTCGGCCCCACCGGCCACCGCCAGCGCGTAGCGGTGGGCCACCGCGTCGAAGTGGCCGACCCTGAAGGGCCCCTGCCAGGGCCCCGTCCCGTTGTGGGCCTCGGCCGTCTCCAGCGTCGGATCCTCGGTGACCAGCGGCCCCGGCCCGTGCCGGGTGGTGTAGGTGCGCAGCACGCCCAGCCGTACGGCGGGCACCCCGTCGAGCAGGGCCAGCGCGTTGGCGAAGGTCGTCGTGCTCCAGGTCGTGTAGGGGTGGAAGCCGTGCCACTCGTCGAGCAGCACGCCCTGCGCCCCCTCGAAGACCACCGGCCGCCCGTGCAGCAGGGCGGTCGTGAACGAGGAGTCCACCAGGGTCACCCGCTCGGCGAACGCCCGGTAGGCCGCGACACAGTCGGCCACGGGCGGCCCCGACACCTTCAGCGTCTCGCGGAGCGCGCGCAGTTTGCGGGCCAGCCGGGCGGGGGTCTCGCAGTCGCCGACGACCGGCGCGAGGCCGGGGTGCTCCAGGGCGTAGGCCATGGTCTCGCCGACGCCCATCCCGCACGACCCGTGCCGGTCGGCGCCCCGCGCCAGCTCCCGCGCCCGTCCCGCCGCCACGTGGTACGGCGTGGCGAGCAGCGCCTCCCGGTCCACGGTGAGCAGCCCGAACGGGTGCGGAACACCCACCTCGCCCAGGTGCGCGGCCTCCGCGGCCAGCGCGAGCGGGTCCACGACCACGAACCGGGACAGGTGGGTGGGGACGCCCCGGAACGTCCCCGACCCGAACTGGGCGAACGTGTGGTGCCGCCCGTCGGGCAGGACGACGTTGTGCGCCGCCTGCCCGCCCCCGTTGAACCGGACGACCGCCCCCACCCGCCGTTGGGCGCAGAGCCAGTCCACGACGGTGCCCTTCCCCGCGTCGCCGTACCCGAGGTCGGTCACGATCACATGCTCACTCACGCGCCCCCACCCACCCCGCCCCAATCCGTCCTCGGCCCTCCTTCCGCGCCCTCTCCTCCCCTTCGGTCCCCCTCCCCGCCCTTCTCCTCGCCTCCGTCCTCCGTCCTCTGTCCTTCTTCCGGTTTCGGTGGTGGTCCGCCTTCTCTCAGCCCTTCTCCCCGTCCTGTGGTCCGTCCGCCCGTTCACAGCCGGATCACGCCGCTGTCGCCACCCGTGTCCATGCCCTCGGTCACCACGAGCGCGCGCCGCTCCAGCCTGGCCAGCGCCTTGCCCACGGCCTCTCCGGCGGCCGAACCGAGCTCGTCGAGGTCGCTGAGCCCCTCGTCCAGGTCGATGGCGTCCTCACCGAGGCCGACGGTGAGCGCGATGGTCTCGCAGACCGCGTCCAGGTCGTCCAGTTCGAGCACGTTCTGGCCGAGCAGTTCGCGCCAGGCGGCCAGCACCTGACCGTCCCCCGCGTGGCCCGCCCCGGCGGGCAGGATGTAGTAGACGTCGTACATCCTGGTCAGCTCGGTGACGATCTCGCCGGTCGGGATGTCCCGCCGGAGGTCGTCGCCGATCACCTGGCGGACCTCGCGGCGCTTGACCTTCGGGTAGGGCAGTTCGTCGCCGATGATGAACAGGTAGCCGCGGCGTCCCCGCTTCTCGAAGCAGTCGAGCGAGGTGTGCCTGGCCATGAAGTACATGGCCAGCTCGTACGACTCGGTCATCTGGCCGCCGCCACCGCCCTCCAGCAGGATCTTGCCGAGGTCGTCGTCCATCCGGTTGTCCGACTCGAACTGGCCGATCTGCAGTGGGGCGCGGTCGCAGGTGGCGTCGCCGATCGAGCCGAAGAGGATCTGCGGGTCGGTGGCGTAGCCCTTGCGCAGCAGCAGGCCGAGCAGGTCGGGCAACTTGCTCTGGAGCGTGCGGGGCACCCCGCGCATCGAGCCGGTCACGTCGAACAGGACGGCCACGGCCAGGGTGTCGGGGTGCTCGCCGGAGTCACGGCTCTCCCGGGCCGTCACGCCGTGCGGATCGAGGTCGCGGTGCACGGTGCGCGCGCCGCTGTCGCTGTAGGCGAAGGCGCTGGCGCCGCTGGCCGCGCGGTAGCTCGCGGCGGCGGCGTAGACGTCGGTGGACCAGATTCCGCTTCCCATGGGGGATCTCCCGGTTTCAGAGGTGCAGAGGTGCAGAGGTGCAGAGGTGCAGAGGTGCAGGGGTGCAGAGGTGCAGGGGGTCAGGGGTGCAGGGGTGGGAGGGGTTCAGAGGTGGAGGGGGCGATACCTCCTGGGCCCGTAGAGGTCGTCGAGCAGGTCGTCGAGCTCGCCGAGCAGCCGCCAGGCGTCCCGGGGCGGGCCGATCAGACTGCCCCGGAGAAAGCGGCGGATCGCCGTGGGCACCCGCTCGCCCATCAGGGCGGCGACGCACCGGGTGGCGAGGTGGATGTCGGTGGCCTCGGTCGCCGGTCGGCGGGCCGGGACCTCGGGAGGGTAGTCGTCCCGGTGCCGGGCCACGAGGACGGTCAGCGGGCTGCCGAGCGGGACGGACTGGCTCCAGTCGACGAGCACCAGACCGTGGTCGATCGGGTGCACCAGCACGTGGTGGCCGAAGACCGCGCCGTGCACGACCCCCGCCCGGTGGGCCGCCCCGAGCGCGACCAGCAGCCGTCGCCAGATCCACGCCGCGTCCCTCGGGTCGAGCACCGTCCGGCGCTCGGCGATCTCCGTCAGGCTCACGAACCCGTCCGGCACCCGGCTGATCACGTTGGCCTGCCGCTCGACCCCGCCCGAGCGGTACCGGAACGACTCGGCCAGCCGGGGCACGTACGGCAGCAGCAGCGGATCGCCGTCCCGCTCGATCCCGCTGAGCGCGTCCGCCTCGCGCCGCATGAGGTCGTTGTCGGCGTGGCTCCGCGCCACCTTGAGCAGCGCGTCGGCGCCGCTCTCGTACAGCACGGCGGTGGCGCCCCGCCGGAACACCTTTCCGACCCGGAGGGTCCCCCGGCCGGTGGTGATCACCGCCTCGGCGTCTCCGCCGTGCGCCGCCCAGAGGCGGACCAGCTTGGCGAAGCATTCGGCGGCCTCCGCCCCCGGCACGAGGTCGGGGTGGAGCAGCCGGGCCAGCCGCCGGTACGCCCGCCTCGGCGAGTCCCCGCCGAACAGGTCCTCCGGGGTGCGGGCGGCGGACACCAGCGCGATCGCCTCGGCCGTGGTGATCACCGCACCTCCTCCTCCCTGGCCGGGCGGAGCAGCGCGGGGTGGAGGAGACGGGCGTCTCCGGCCCGGTAGAGCTTCGCGCGGGGGCCCCCGCGAGGCCCGCCGCTCTCGGTGGTCTCCCCGGTGCCCTCCACGAAGCCGGGCACCGACAGAACCTTGCGGTGGAAGTTGCCCGCGTGCAGCGGCACGCCCCACACCGTCTCGTAGACACCGCGCAGCTCGGAGATCGTGAACGTCTCGCCCACGAAGGTGGTGGCCAGCGGGGTGTACTCCAGTTTGCTCCGCGCCCGCTCCAGCCCGTCCCCGAGGATCCGCCCGTGGTCGAACGCGAGCTCGGGGACCCGGTCGGCCCGGTGCCAGGCCGCGTCCGCCGCGTCCGAACCCGCCCGGGGGTCGGGCAGGCCGGGGGCGAAGGCCAGGTAGGAGACCGACACGATCCGCATCCGGGGGTCCCGTTCGGGCGCCCCGTAGCTGGCGAGCTGCTCGATGTGCACCCGGGGGGTCAGCCCCGTCTCCTCGGCCAGCTCCCGCGCCGCCGCCTCGGGCAGGTCCTCACCCGGCTGGATGAACCCTCCGGGCAGCGCCCACCGCCCCGCCTGGGGCTGCCGGCCCCGTTCCACTAGCAGCACGCGTAACGCGCCCTCCCGGATGGTCAGCGCGACCACGTCGACCGTCACGGCGACCGGCGGGAAATCGCGCGGGTCGTACCCGGCCAGGAACTCGGACTCGTCCATCCCACGTCCTTCTCATAGTAAGACAATCTCATTATGAGAATAACTTGACCCAAACGTCAACACCGATATCCCGTCCCCCCCTCACCCGCCGAAGACGAGGGCGAGGGGGAGGCGGGGATGAGGGCTGTCCCCGTACGGCCGTGGCCGTACGGGGACGGACCGGCGGTCAGGCCGTGATGACGTCGGTTCGCCGCGGGCGCCACGGCGCCGGTACGGCGGGCGCCGACACCTCCCCGATCGAGAGCCGGAGCCGGGCCGCGACCGGGGGAATGTTAAGGATGCTTGACATCATGTCTGCCCTGCTTTACGTTCAGTGGTGTTAAGTTTGCTTTACATGGGAGCGGCCGTGTCCATCGGAGAGAAGCGCGCGCGTGGATCTATCGTGAAGATCGTCACGTGCCGCGGGGGCCTCTGACGATGGGAAGGCCCACCAAGGTCACCAACTCGATCCGATCCCTCCGTTTCGCGCACGGGGAGATGACCCAGGCGGACCTGGCGGACCGCATCGGCGTGACCCGCCAGACCGTCATCGCCATCGAGCAGGGCCGCTACTCACCGTCGCCGGAGATGGCCTTCACGATCGCCCGGGTGTTCAGGGTGCCGCTGGACGACGTCTTCCAGTACCCCGGCGCCGAGGAGTAGCCGCCGACGACATCGCACGGCGTGCGGGGGAGACCACCTCGCGGCCTCCATTCGCCATACCCGAAATCAGGGAGAAACCATGAGCTCACCCCAGGCACCCCAGCCGCCTCGGGCACCCCGGCGCCTCGCCAGGATCGCCGGACTCCTCTATCTGGTCGTCGCCGTCCTCGGGGGCTTCGCGCAGTTCTACTCGCGCGAGAAGGTCTACGTGCCCGGCGACGCCACCGCCACCGCGCGAAACGTCGTGGCGCACGCCGGCCTGGTCCGCGCGGGCTTCGTGGCCGACCTCGTGCAAGCGGTGTTCTTCCTGCTGGTGGCCATGACCCTGTTCCTGCTCCTCGAACACGTGAACAGGAACGCGGGCCGTGTGATGGTGATCTTCGTGGCGATCGCCGTGGCCATCACCTGCCTCAACCTGGTTCATCAGTTCGCGGCGCTCCTCGTCGCCACCGACCCCTCCTTCGCGGGAGCCTTCGGCGCGCGGGGGGCCGACGCGCTGGTGCTGCTCATGTTCGACCTCCAGCACCACGGCTACCTCATCGCGCAGATCTTCTTCGGCCTGTGGCTGCTGCCGCTGGGATACCTCGTCCACACCTCGCGCATGTTCCCCCGCGCGCTCGGGGTCCTTCTCGCCGCCGGAGGCGGCGGCTATCTCGTGGACACGTTCACGCGGTTCCCGGCCCCGGAGCTGGGGGCGACTCTGAGCCCGTTCGCCATCGCGCCGGCCGCGGTCGCGGAGGTGGCCCTGCTTTTCTGGCTGCTCCTGAGAGGTGTGAAAGCCTCACCGCGGGGTGGGCAGGTCCCCGTCGCGGCCTGAGCGGCGATCGTATGGCTCCCCGGGAGGAACGTCCCGGGCCCGGACGAGGCGCCCGGCCGGGCGGCGAGGTCGTCACCACCGTGTGAGAGGGCGCCCGGACCGGCAGGACCGCCGGTCCGGACGGGGCGAGGTCAGAAGGCGTCTTCGGGCAGGTCCATCAGACTCTGGTCGGTGGCCTCCAGCACCCGGCGCTCGGCCGCGATCCGGGGCAGTACGGTCTGCGCGAAGAAGGACGCCGCCCCCACCTTGCCGGTGTAGAACGCCCGATCCCTGCCGGTCCCCGTCCCGGAGCCGGCGGCGCCGTCGGTGGCGGGGGTCAGGGTGTCGAGGGCCTCCAACGCGACCTCGGCCTGGCGCAGCAGCAGCCAGCCGATCACCACGTCGCCCAGCGCCAGCAGGAACCGGGTGGTGTTCAGCCCCACCCGATACACCTCCCGCGGGGTCTGCAGCGAGGTGAGCGCCCAGCCGCCCATCGCGTCGGCCATCGCCTTGACCTCGTCGGCGGCCTCGGCCAGCAGCGCCCGCTCCTGCTTCAGCCGCCCGTTGCCCGCCGTCGAGGCCGCGAAGCCCGCCACCTGCTCGTGCAGCACGCCCAGCGCCGTCCCCCCGTCCCGCAGCACCTTGCGGAAGAACAGGTCCAGCCCCTGGATCGCGGTCGTCCCCTCGTACAGCGAGTCGATCTTCGCGTCTCGCAGATACTGCTCGATCGGGTAGTCCTGCAGATATCCCGACCCGCCCAGCGTCTGCAGCGAGCGCGCCAGCATCTCGTAGGACCGCTCCGAGCCCACCCCCTTGACCAGGGGCAGCAGCAGATCGTTCATCGCCTCGGCCCGCTCGTCGCGCCGCCCGGCGGACCGGGCGATCTGCACCGCGTCCTGCCAGGTCGCGGTGAACAGCACCAGCGCCCGCATCCCCTCGGCGTACGCCTTCTGCAGCATCAGCTCCCGGCGCACGTCCGGATGGGCCGTGATGGCCACCCTCGGCGCGGTCTTGTCGGCCATCCGGGTCAGATCCGCGCCCTGCATCCGCTCCTTGGCGTACGCCAGCGCGTTGAGATATCCGGTCGACAGGGTCGCGATGGCCTTGGTGCCCACCATCATCCGCGCGTGCTCGATGATCATGAACATCTGCTTGATGCCCTCGTGCACCCCGCCCACCAGGGTGCCCACCGCCGGTCCGTCCGGCCCGCCGAAGGTCAGCTCACACGTGGTGGACACCTTCAGCCCCATCTTGTGCTCCAGGCCGGTGACGCACACCCCGTTGCGCTCTCCCAGCGCCCCGGACTCCAGGTCCACGTGATACTTGGGCACCAGGAACATCGACAGGCCCTTGGTGCCGGGCCTGGCGCCTTCGGGGCGGGCCAGCACCAGGTGGAAGATGTTGTCGGCCAGGTCGTGCTCGGCGCTGGTGATGAACCGCTTGACCCCCTCGATGTGCCAGGTGCCGTCCGGCTGCTCCACCGCCCGGGTGCGGCCGGCACCCACATCCGAGCCCGCGTCCGGCTCGGTCAGCACCATGGTCGCCCCCCACTGCCCCCCGATCGCCAGCTCGGCGAACCGCCTCTGCTCGGGGGTGCCGATCAGGTGCAGTACGTAGGCGAACGCGGGACCGCTGGCGTACATCCAGATCGCCGGGTTGGCGCCCAGCACCAGCTCGGCCAGCGCCCAGTTCACGCTCGGCGGCAGGCCGGGGCCGCCCAGTTCGGCCGGTAGGCCCAGGTTGGTCCAGCCCGCGTCCCGGTAGGCGGCGAACGACTTCTTGAACCCCTCCGGCAGGGTCACGGTGTGGGTGGCGGGGTCGAAGGTCGGCGGGGTGCGGTCGCCCTCGGCGAAGGAGTCGGCCAGTACCCCGGTGGCCAGCCGGTTGACCTCCTCCAGGACGCTGCGGACCACGTCCTCGTCGAAGTCGGTGAACGGGCCGGTGCCCAGGATGTCGCGGCGGTCGAAGACCTCGAAGAGGTTGAACTCCAGGTCGCGGAGGTTGCTCCTGTAGTGGCCCATGGACTCTGCTCCTTGAAACCGGGGGAACCGGAACTTTTCATACTCGCCAGTAACCTTACCTCTGATGCTACCCGCCAGTAACCCCTAAAAACCGCTCCGATGGGACGTTCGTCGCGGTGATCTCCCGATGGATCGCCCGGCGGGTCGTCCGCGTGACCGGCGGTTCACCCTCCGGTGGGAATCAAAGTGATTTTTGCTATGTTTTCTCCCTAGAGCCCTCAAAAGAGCCGCTCCCGGACGAGACGCGCCGTACCCGGTCGGAAAAGACGACGCTCCTGTCAGGGGGAGCCGTCATGGCCTGGATGATCATCGTCGTCGCCGGACTGTTCGAGGTCGCGATGGCCTATTCGCTCAAGATGAGCGACGGGTTCTCCGTTCTCCTGCCGAGCATCGGGTTCGCCGTCTTCGCCGTGCTCAGCTTCGGCCTGCTCGCGATGGGGCTGAAGAGCCTGGAGGTCGGTACGGCCTACGCCGTCTGGACCGGCATCGGCGCCGTCGGGACCGCGTCCCTGGGCATGCTCGTCCTGGGCGACGACGTGTCATTCCTCAAAATCGCCTCGATCGCTCTCATCCTCGTCGGCGTCGTCGGCCTCAACCTCGCCGGGGGCGGTCACTGACCTGCGGGATCCCCGATGGGACTGAAACCGGGAGCTTCCAGGCAGGGTGGGGCCGGGCCGACCGGCGGTCTCGCCGGGGGTGCGGATCGACCCGGCGCCGTCGGCGGGCGACGGGAAATAACCTGCTTGACGCTTTAGGTGGTGTCGCGGTTGGGTGGACCCATGATTGACGTTCAGTGCGTGACCTTCGACTGCGCCCGGCCGTACGAGCTGGCGACCTTCTGGAGCCGGGCCACCGGCGGCGAGATCCACCCCGAGACCGGACAGGACGACGACGAGGTCCTGCTCCAGGGCACACCGGACCTGCTGTTCATCAGGGTCCCCGAGGGCAAGTCGGTCAAGAACCGCGTCCATCTGGACGTCACCGGCGCCGACGGCACCACCCGTGACCAGGAGGTCGAGCGGCTGCTCGGGGTCGGCGCCACGATCCACGACGACCGGCGCACCCCCGAGGGAAGCGGCTGGGTGACCATGCTCGACCCGGAGGGCAACGAGTTCTGCGTCTGCCGGGCCGACTACGAGAGGACGCCGGGGTGACGTCCCACCGGTGAGCGGGCGGGGCGCGCGATCCCCGCCGTACGGCCGGGGCCCGGACCGGGGCGGCGCGGAGACGGTCCCGTGGTGCGGGCGGGGGCCCGCTCTAGGGGCGGTAGGGCAGCGAGGGGCGCCCCCGGCCTTTCAGCGTCAGCGCCAGGAGCGCGGTGATCAGATACACCGTCACCCCGCCCTGGAGCGCGTCCAGCGCCGCGCCGAACACGCCCTGGTCGTCGATGACGAGCTGCACCGGATACATGAGCGCGGCGGCGCCGAGCGCCGGGTAGAGGGAGAAACGCCAGGGGTGGCGGAGCGCCCAGAGCCGGGCCTGCCGCGTCACCCGGTCCCCGGTGTTGGGCCTGCCGACCGAGCCGACGGCCGCGATCAGCGCGAACAACCCGATGCCGAGCGTCAGCGCCCAGGTCAGGTCCCCCCTGCCCGGCAGGATCACCCCCAGGCCGAAGCTGGCGGCGGCGGTCGCCCCCCCGGTCACCGCGGCGGCCTTCCAGGGCGCCCCGCGCAGGGCGGCACCGGCCAGGGACATCTCGTCACGTCGAGTCAGTTCGTCGTTCATGACATCAGACTGCCCTTCCGACCCCCCTCCTCACATCGGGGAGGAACCCTGATTTCGACCCTTGCTTTCGTCGCGGAACGCGCGAGGTCCGCCGAGGCCGTCCGAGCCGGAGGCGGGAGCGACCTCGACCAGGTTGTCGTGGTAGACCGCGCCCCGGCCCATGTCGGCGTCACGCTCCTCCACCACGGCGTTCACCGTCGCGCCCCCGGCGCTCAGCTTGCGCCAGTGCCCCTTGGTGGAGGCCACGACGCCGGGCCGTACCCGGTCGCTGATCTCCGCCACGGCCTCGAACTCGCCGTGGTCGTTGAACACCCGGGCCCGCCCCCCGTCGCTCAGCCCCCGCCGCGCGGCGTCCTCGGGGTTGATCAGGATTCGCGGCCCCTTGGAACGCCGCAGCAGCTCGGGGTTGTTACCGAAGGTGGTGTTGAGGAACGTGTGGGCGGCGGGGGTGATCAGCGCCAGCGGGTACGGCCCGCTCCCTGCGGAGGCCGTGCGCGGCGGGACGTAGGCGGGCCCGGTCCCGAACTCCAACCGGCCCGAGGGCGTCGGGAAGCCGTCGGCGAAGGGCACGAACGGTTGCGGCACGTTGAGCCGCACCCAGCCCTCCTTACGGAGCCGGTCCACCGTGACGCCCTCCAGCGACGGATGTCCCGAGGTGAGCAGCTGCTCGGCCAGCTCCAGGTCGGAGTCGTACAGCGACGGCTCGGTCAGCCCCATGTGCCGGGCCAGGCGGCGGAACGTCTCCGTGGTGGACAGGCACTCGCCCGGCGGCTCGACCGCGGGCTCGTTCCACATCAGATACATGTGCCCGTAGCCCGCGTGCAGGTCGACGTGCTCGATCTGCATGGTCGCCGGCAGCACGATGTCGGCGTAGTCCACCGTGTCGGTCGGGAACTGCTCCATCACCACGGTGAACAGATCCTCGCGCAGCAGCCTCTCGCGGATGCGGTTCTGGTCGGCGGTGGAGCCCATCGGGTTGGCCGCGTACACCCACAGGCACTTCACCGACTCGTCCAGCCCTTCGGCCAGCCGGGTCATCGTGAGCTGCCGGACCGGCTCGGCGAGCAGGTCGTCGCGGGTGTCGATGTTCAGGTGGATGTGACCGCTGGTGGAGTAGGCGACCCCGCCGCCCGGGTGGCGCCAGTCGCCCGTCACGCCGGGGATGGCGGCGATCGCGCGCAGCGCGGCACCGCCGCCCGCGTGCCGCTGGATGCCCATCGTGGCCCGGATGCCGGTCGGGCGGGTGCGGGCCAGCCGTACACCCAGGGCCCGGATGTCCCGCTCGGGCAGGCCGGTGATCTCCGCCGCCAGCTCCGGGGGGCAGCGCAGGATCTCCGCGCGGAAGTCCGCCCAGCCGCTCGTGTGCCGGTCGAGGTAGTCGCGGTCCTCCATGCCCTCGGACAGGACCACGTTCATCAGGCCGAGGGCCAGGGCCGCGTCGGTGCCGGGCCGGATCGGCAGGTGCTCGTCGGCCTGCTCGGCGGTTCGGGTGCGGATCGGGTCGATCGCCACCACGTACGCCCCGGCGGCGCGGGCGTCCTGGATGAACTTCCACAGGTGGTGGCCGCTGGTCAGCGTGTTGGTGCCCCAGAGCAGGATCAGCCGCGACAGGGCGAACGTCTCCGGATCCATCCCGCCGGGCGTGCCGTTGATGTGCCGCAGCCCGACGTTTCCCGCGGTGGAGCAGATGTTCAGAAAATGCTTGGAGGCGCCCAGGACGTTCCAGAACCGTCGGCCCGCGATCCCCTCGGAGCCCTGGACGTAGCCCAGCGTGCCGGTGCCCAGGTACGGCCAGATCGCCTGGCCGCCGTGCTCCTCGACGATGCCGCGCAGCCGTACGGAGATCTCCTCCAGGGCCTCGTCCCAGCTGATGGGCTCGAACCTGCCGGACCCCTTGGGGCCGGTCCGCCGCATCGGGCGCAGGATGCGGTCCGCGGCCCGGGTGTGCTCCAGGTAGCGGTTGACCTTCACACAGAGCGCGCCGCGGGTGTACGGGTGGTCGGGGTTGCCGCGCATCTTGACCGCCTCGCCGTCCCGGACGGTCACCACCCACGAGCACGTGTCCGGGCAGTCCAGCGGACAGGCCCCCAGAATCTGCAGTTCGCCCAGTGCCATGCCCCGACTTTATCCGGGCGTGGCGTTCTCCGGCCGGGCGCGGGGCTCGCGCGAGGAGGGCGGGGGAGGGGCATGTGAGAGGGGGTGAGGCCTGTCCGGCCGCACCCCCTCGACCTCAACGCGTCGGGGACGCCGGTGTCACCTCTCGACCCCGGCGTGGTCGTGGTCGTTCCCGAGACCGCCGCCGCCGGTTCCCGGCCGGCTGGAGCCGGGGGTCCCGCCGCCGGGCAGGTCGTCGCTGTAGGCGTAGACGAACGCCGCCGTCGCGATCGCGCCGGTGTTCACCGCCAGCGCGCGGTCGCTGATGTTCCTGACGGTGTCGCAGGCCTGGTGGTAGCACCTGTCGTACGGCGCCCCGGCCTCGCCGCCGAACGTGGCGGCCTGCGCGGCGGTCTTGATGCCCTCGGCGCCGGTGAACAGGCCACCCGCGGGGATGCCCGACGCGATGAAGGGGCCGTAGTCGGAGCGGCCGGTGAAGTCGGTGCCGATGTGGGGCTGGCCGATCGCCCTGAAGTACGACTCGAAGAGCTTCTCGATCTTGTCCGATCCGGGGGGACCCGCCGGAGCGCCCGTCCTGTCGGAGTCGTCGCCGTCGTAGATCCCGTAGATGAAGTTCGGCGAGGCGATCATGTCGAAGTTCAGATACAACTTGATCTTGGCCTTCTCCTCGGCGGAGAGGTTGGCCACGTAGTGCTTGGAGCCGAGCAGGCCCAGCTCCTCGGCGCCCCAGAAGGCGAAGCGGAGCCTGTTCCTGGTCGGCAGGGCGCCGGCCTTCAGGGCCGTCTCCAGCACGCCGGCGCTGCCGGAGCCGTTGTCGTTGATGCCGGGCCCGTCGATGACGCTGTCCAGGTGGCCGCCGAGCATGACGACCTTGCCGGGGTCGCCCCAGCGGCTCTCGGCCAGGACGTTGCGCGTCTTGCGGTGCAGGTCGCTCTCGGTGTCGGCGACGAGCGTGACCTTCGACCCGGTGGCGGCCAGCTCGTCGCCGACGGCGAAGGTGGCGCCGACGACGGGGATGTGGGTGGTGGGCGCGCCGATCGTGCCGCTCAGCAGGACCCTGCGGTCGTTGGAGCCCGCCCCCGCCTGGCCCTCGTTGAAGATGATCACGCCGGCGGCGCCTGCCGCCTCGGCGAGCTCGGCCTTCACCTGGAAGTTGCAGGTGCCGCGCTGCACCAGCGCGATGTTGCCCGGCGTGAAGCCCGCGAAGTCGCTCGCCTCACAGCCCGAGGTGGAGCTCGGCGTCGGGCTCGGAGGCAGGACGAGGTCCACCCCCTGCACGGGGGCCGTGACGTTGCCCGAGCCGGAGTAGGTCATGGTCTTGAAATCGGTGTCGAGCACGTACTTCTTGGCGGCGGGTTCGACCCGGTCGAGCGCGGCGTCGGTGACGTTGCGGAAGAACGGGAACTCGAACTCCTGCAGGGTCACGCTGTAGCCCGCCGCCCGCAGCCTGCCCGCCACGTAGGCGACCGAGGCCTCGTGCCCCGGGGTTCCCGAGGCGCGGGTGCCACCGCTGGCGTCGGCGATCCGCTGGAGCTTCTCCAGATGCCGCTTGACGGACGGTGTCTTGACGGACTGGCTGAACGTCCTGGCGTCGGGCTCGGGTTCGGCGCTGGCGGAGCCGGCCGAGACGATGGGGAGGGTCATGGCCGAGGCCGCGGTGACAGCGGCCAGTAAACCCTTGTACGCGCGTGCGCGCATGCGAAACTCCTCTAACGAGAGTGGAGCAGGAAATACCCCGTGATCGCGATAAGCGGAACGTAGTATGTCCAATCGCGATCTTTAAAGACCGATCTCACTTTTGTTATCGAGTGGAGTCAAACCAGTGTTCGGGGTGTTCCCCGCAGCCACTTGACGGTCGTGGTGTCGCTGCCGTGAAGGCTCGCAGTCATGTGCCGCCGCGCGCCTGGACGGCCCACGGCCGTCCGAGGCGTTCCCCGCCGTCTCCCGGGCACGAGTGGTCGCCGGAGGTGGCTGGGGTCGGGTGCGGTGAAACCGGGGCTGTGGCGATTGAGCTGCGGCACATGATGATCATCTTTCCAGGTCAACGCTCACTGCGGCTATCATCACCGCAGGTCAGCTGGTCAATTCTCAACCTCGGATAGGTACGCGATGTTCGCCAGATTGATCTTGTCTGCGCTGACACCCCCGGCGAATCGGACGTTCGACATCCTCTCCGGCGACGGTGCCGGTACCGTCGGGAGACCGGCCGCCGACGTGTCGGCGCCGCCACGGCACCGGATCCCTTTCTCCGCCGTGTCCGGACGCCGGACCGCCGGTCTCCCGCTCCACGTTCGCCGCGCCCGGCGTTCCGGTCTCCGCGCGTCAACACATGATCACTTGGTCCGCCGCGCCGGAGGCGGCATTCTCCACGATCCGCGTACGGCGCCGCGCACCGCCGACGTATTCGCCGGTCACGGCGCCGTCCGGCATCATCGGATGCCCTCTTTTTCGATCTCGGCGGCCAGGATGGGAGCTATGTGATCAAGGCCGTCAGAGGTCGGAGAGATAGGTATGACGTCGATTGTGGGCACTGAACGAGAAGATCAGTGACGCACTTGTAATGCGGAACGTGCAGAATCGCAGGCGGTGACGGAAATCAGGGAACGTGACAGAGCGTCGTCCGTCGATGGTGTGGAGCCGTCGGCGGGCGGTGGTTCCGTCGTGCTCGTCATCGAGCCGCTGCTCCCGCAGCGCATCCGCCGCCCGTCCGACCTGCTGCGCTTCCTGGCCACCCTGATCGGGCTCGTGGCCGTGGTGCTGCTCGCCCTGGTGGCGAAGAAGACGCTCAACGGTCTCGAAGGCGACGTCATCGACGGGACGAACCGGGCGCCGTTCCTGCTCAGCGGTCTGGTCGGCGTGCTGAGCGGCGCGGCCATGCTCGGAGTCCCCGCCGCCTACGCCATCGAGCGGGTGCTCCACCGCGACGGCCTGAGGGTCGCCGAGGGCCTCTTCGCGGCGATCGCCGGCATGGTGCTCTCCTTCACCCTCGGCGAGTGGATCCTCAAGGCCGGCCCGGAGGACCTGCAGGTCCTGCTGACCGGGGGCAGGAGCGGAGTCGAACCGCTCAACACCCTGCTCACCTCGGTCATCGCCTACGTCACCGCGGCACGGATATCCCGCCGCCCCACCTGGCGCGCGGCCCTGTGGAGCGCGGTCGCCCTCAACGCGGCCGCCCTCTTCGCCGCCACCGCGGCCACCATCCTCGGCATCGTCGTCTCGATCCTGGTCGGCCTGGCCGTCGGCTACGCCACGCTGTACGGCCTGGGCAGCCCCAACACCCGGCCGCCCGGCAGCGCGGTCATCGCCACCCTCACCAAGCTGGGCTTCGCCTCGGTCAAGGCGCACAGGCTGGACGACGACCACCAGAGCAGCCGGAGGTACGCCGTAGGGCTCAGGGACGGCAGCCGCCTCGACGTCACCGTGCTCGACCGCGACCGCCAGGTCGCCGGGCTGCTCTACCGGCTCTGGCGGCGGATCCGGCTCAACACCGAGACCCGCCGCCGGGCCATCCGCTCCCTCCGCGCCGAGCTGGAGCGCGAGGCCCTGATGGCGTACGCCGCGCAGGCCGCCGGGGCCAGCACACCCCGGCTCGTCGGCACCAGTGAGATCGGCACCGAGGCGGCGCTGCTCGCCTACGAGCACATCGACACCCGCCCGCTCGACGAGATCCCCGACGACGAGATCGACGACAACCTGCTCGCCCAGATCTGGGAACAGGTTCTGCTCCTGCAGGTCCAGCGGCTCGCTCACCGGCGGCTGACCGGTGACAGCATCCACGTCGACCGTGAGGGCCGGGTCGTCCTCATGGACGCCCGCAGCGGCGAGATCGCCGCCGGCGACCTCCTGCTCCGACTCGACATCGCCCAGCTGCTCACCTACCTCAGCCTGCGCGTCGGCGCCGACCGTTCCGTCGCCGCGGCAGCCGCCGTCGCCGGACCGAACACGCTGGCCGGCGCACTCCCGCTGCTCCAGCGGATCGCGCTCACCCGCGAGACGAGGGCCGCCCTCAGCAAGGACAAGGAGCTGCTGACCGCGATCCGCGAGCGGATCGTCGAACTCGAACCCAAGGTCGAGACCGAGGAGGTCCGGCTGGAGCGCTTCCGCCCCCGGACCCTCATCACCATCATCGCCAGCGCCTTCGCCGCCTACTTCCTGGTCTACTACCTCACGCAGATCAACCTGAACATGATCACCTCTGCCAAGTGGGGCTGGACCGGGGTGGCGCTGGTCGCCGCGGCACTGAGCTACGTCGCCGCCGCGCTGATGCTCAGGGGCTTCGTGCCGGAGAGGCTCCCGCTGGGCCGTACGGTGCTCGTCCAGTTCGCCGGGTCGTTCGTGAAGCTGGTCGCCCCCGCCGCGGTGAGCGGCGTCGCCATCAACAGCCGCTACCTGCAGAAGCGCGGCATCCCGCCCGGTCAGGCCGTGGCCAGCGTGGGCGCCTCCCAGCTCATCGGCCTGGCCTCGCACATCTCGCTGCTCCTGCTGTTCGCCTACATCACCGGCTCCAGCGCGGCCACATCCTTCACCCCGTCGCGCACCCTGGTGTTCGCCCTGCTGGCCGTGGCCATGGTGGTGCTGTTCATCCTGAGCGTTCCCCGCCTGCGCCGGGTGCTCACCGGGCGGCTCCGCTCGCTGTTCTCCGGTGTCATCCCCCGGCTGCTGGACGTGCTCCAGTCGCCCCGGAAGATCATTGAGGGCTTCACCGGCACCCTGCTGCTGACCATTTTCTTCGTGGTCTGCCTGGACGCCTCCGTCCGCGCCTTCGGCGGATCACTCAACTTCGCCACCGTCGCCATCGTCTTCCTCGCCGGCAACGCCATCGGCTCGGCGGCGCCCACCCCCGGTGGCCTCGGCGCCGTCGAGGCGTCCCTCTCCGTCGGCCTGACCCTCTCCGGCCTGCCCGGAGAGGTCGCGACCTCGGCCGTGCTGCTGTTCCGGCTGCTCACCTTCTGGCTGCCGGTGCTCCCCGGCTGGGCCTCGTTCACCTACCTGCAGCGACACGAGGCCCTCTGACGCCCCTGAGGTCCCGCCCGGCGTCCGTCCCGTCCGGTCTCTCCTGGAGGGTCCCGCCCGGCGTCCTCGGGATCTCTCGCCGGGGGGGCGGGACCCCTGAGGATCATGCCTCGTCGGCCTCGGTCCAGAGGTTGAGACCCGCCTCGACCGCGTCCCTGTCGATCGCCTCCAGCTCCTCGGCCCCGAACGACAGGTTGCGCACCGCGCCGAGGCTGTTCTCCAACTGCCGGACGCTGCTCGCGCCGATCAGCACCGAGGTGACCCGGCTGTCGCGCAGCGCCCACGCCAGCGCCATCTGCGCGAGAGACTGGCCGCGGCTCCGGGCGATCTCGTTGAGCGTGCGGACATGCCGCATCGTCTCCGCGGTCAGCATCTCCGGGGTGAGGAAGTGCCCCAGCGAGGCCCGCGACCCCTCAGGGACGCCACCGAGGTAGCGGTCGGTCAGCATGCCCTGCGCCAGCGGCGAGAACGCGACGCAGCCCACGCCCTCCTCTTCCAGGACGTCGAGCAGCCCACCCTCGATCCACCGGTTGAGCATCGAGTACGACGGCTGGTGGATCAGCAGCGGCGTGCCCAGCTCCCGCAGGATCCGCGCGGCCTCGGCGGTGTGCTCCGGAGAGTAGGAGGAGATGCCGGCGTACAGCGCCTTGCCCGACCGGACCGCGTGGTCCAGCGCCCCCATCGTCTCCTCCAGCGGAGTCTCCGGGTCGAACCGGTGACTGTAGAAGATGTCGACGTGGTCCAGCCCCATCCGCTCCAGCGACCGGTCCAGGCTGGACAGCAGATACTTGCGCGACCCCCACTCGCCGTAGGGGCCGGGCCACATGTCGTATCCGGCCTTGGTGGAGATGACCAGCTCGTCGCGGTATCTCGCGAAGTCCTCCCGGAGGTGCCGGCCGAAGTTGGCCTCCGCCGAGCCGTACGGCGGGCCGTAGTTGTTGGCCAGGTCGAAGTGGGTGACCCCCAGATCGAAGGCCCGCCTGAGGATGGCCCGCTGGATCTCGAAGGGCTTGTCGTCGCCGAAGTTGTGCCAGAGCCCCAGCGAGACCGCGGGCAGCTTGAGGCCGCTCCTGCCGACCCTGTTGTAGGGCTGACGCCCGTCGTACCTGTCGTCCGCCGCGATGTAGGTCATCGGTTCACCGTGACCGTGTCGAGAATCCAGGAGAGGACGAGCGCCTCCTCACGCCAGGAGTCGTATCTCCCGCTGCGACCGCCGTGCCCGGCGCCCATCTCCGTCTTGAGCAGGAACGGTCCGCCGCGCGCGGTGTCGCGGAGCTTGGCGATCCACTTGGCGGGCTCGTGGTAGAAGACCCGGGTGTCGTTGAGGCTGGTGATCGCCAGGATCGGCGGGTAGGTCCGGTCGTCCACGTTCTCGTAGGGCGAGTACGACTTCATGTACGCGTACACGTCTGCGTTGTGCAGTGGATCGCCCCACTCGTCCCACTCGATGACGGTCAGCGGCAGCGACGGGTCGAGGATCGTGTTCAGCGCGTCCACGAACGGCACCTCGGCGACCACGCCGGTGAAGGTCTCCGGTGCGAGGTTGGCGACCGCCCCCATGAGCAGCCCGCCGGCCGAGCCACCCCTGGCGATGATCGAACTCGACCAGTTCGCCGCCCTCAGGTGCTCGGCCGCGGCGACGAAGTCGGTGAAGGTGTTCTTCTTCTTCTGGAACTTGCCGTCCTCGTACCAGCGGCGGCCCATCTCGCCGCCTCCCCTGATGTGCGCGATGGCGAAGACGAAGCCCCGGTCCAGCAGGCTGAGCCTGGCCACCGAGAACGACGGGTCGATCGAGATCTCGTAGCTGCCGTAGCCGTACAGCAGGGTCGGCGCCGGCCGTTCCGTGCCCTTCCTGACCACGATCGAGATGGGGACGCGAGTACCGTCCGAGGCGGTGGCCCACTCGCGGAACTGCTGGTAGTCGTCCGGGTCGTAACCGCCCAGCACGGCCTTCCGCTTCAGCAGGATCAGCTCCCGGGTCCGCAGGTCGTAGTCGTAGACCGAGGGCGGGGTGACCATGCTGGTGTAGCCGAGGCGGAGCCGCTCGGTGACGAACTCCGGATTACCGGCCGGCGCGACGTCGTAGATCGGCTCCGGAAACGAGATCTCGTACGGCTCGGCGCCGCCCGCGTCCCCGGACCCCTCCGGCAGGACGCGGATGCCGGTGAGGCCGTCCCGGCGGAAGTGCACGACCGTGTGGCTCTGGAAGGCGTCGACGTCGAGCAGCCGGGTGTCCGCGCGATGCTCGATCAGCGGGGTCCAGTCGCCGGGGGCGTCGAGCGGCGCGGTGGCGAGCTCGAAGTTCTCCGCGTTCCGGTTGTGCAGGATCAGGAAGTGATCTCCGGCGTGGTCGATGCCGTACTCGACTCCGGCCTCCCTGGGCCGGACGACGCGGAACTCGCCCGCCGGGTCGTCGGCCTCCAGGATGCGGACCTCGCTGGTGATCTTGCTGCCCGCCGAGAGCACGAGGTAGCGCTCGCTCCGGCTCAGGCCGACGCCGATCCAGAACCGCTCGTCGGTCTCCTCGTGGACGAGCACGTCGTCCGTGGCCGGGGTGCCGATCGTGTGCCGGTGGATCCGGTTGGGCCGCCAGGCGTCGTCGACGGTCGTGTAGAAGAACGTGGTGCCGTCGGCCGACCAGGCTCCGCCGTAGAAGATGCCCGGGATCTCGTCGCCGAGGAGCTCTCCGGTGCCGGGGTCCTTCACCTTCAGGGTGAAGCGCTCGTCGCCGGTGAAGTTGACGGAGTAGGCCAGCAGGGCCCCGTCGGGGCTGACCGAACTGGTGCCGATGGAGAAGAAGTCGCTCTCCCCGGCCAGTTCGTTGCCGTCGAGCAGGATCTGCTCGCCGGGGAGCGGCTCGCCGGCCTTCAGCTCCGGAGGGGTCTCCCCGTCGGCCGCCACCCGGCACTGGATGCCGTACTGCTTGCCCTCCTCGGTGCGGGAGTAGTACCACCAGCCGTTCTTCCGGACGGGGACCGAGAGGTCCGTCTCCAGGGTGCGTCCCTTGATCTCCTGGAAGATCGTCTCCTGCAGGGTTTTGAGATGGGCGGTCGCCTGCTGCGTGTAGGCGTTCTCCGCCTCAAGGTAGGCGACCGTCTCGGGGTCGTCCTTGACCGTCAGCCACGCGTAGTCGTCGACCACGGTGTCCCCGTGGTGCACGCGCTCGCTGGGAACCTTCTTCGCCGTAGGCGGTGTCTGGCTGCTCACCCCGCCGAGTCTATGTTTTCCATGGCCTCCGGCCCGGATTTCGGGTACGGGCTTTGCCGTTCGGTCCCGAGCGGCCTGCGGGGGCTGCTAATGTTCTGACGTCGGCGATGTCCGGCGCAAACCACCCCTTCACTCCGGTGACTTAGGTGTGGCTTGTTCCGTGTCTGCCGACGATTCCCTCAGACCAATGGTTTTGAAGATCGGTTCGCAGAGCCGCTCAGAGGCTGGTAAGTTTGAGGGGTTGCCCTGGGAACAGGGTGGCCTGAATTCCCGTAAGACTCGCTCGATCAAATCAAATGGATCCGAACGGATCGGTTTGACACGGAAAAGCGGGCCTGAAAGAATAAAGGCACGACGAAGTAAACGAAACGCCCTGGAAGCTCCGGCCGATCGGCTGGGCAGATGGTGAACGCGTCCGTTT